>NZ_JBLYED010000040.1:0-54664 GCF_048515765.1 Pseudomonas sp. H11T01
CGGGCTTCGCTGAACGGAAGCGTAACCGCTGTCGAAAACTGCGTAACTCATTGTTTAGCAAGGAGTTTTCCGTTTCGACTGCGCCGGAAGTGGGGCGAATTATAGACTTCCAGAATCTGCCGTCAACACCTAATTCAGCTTATCTATCAACAAATGTCGAAAATCTCTAAAACCCTGCTTATATATAGAAGCGCACAAACAGTGTGCGCAGTATATTGCTCAACTCGTAGGGATTGAGCATCATGTATCGCGCCTATACTTTTGCGCCTCAACTACTCCGGATGACGCCTCTTCATGAATGACCAACCCCGCAGCCTCGCCTCCACTCTGTTCCCGGTCGGTCTGCTGATTATTGCCATGGCTTCAATCCAGTCCGGAGCTTCTCTTGCCAAAAGCATGTTTCCTGTTGTGGGAGCCCAAGGAACCACGACGCTGCGCCTGGTTTTTGCCAGCATCATCATGTTGCTCCTGCTACGCCCTTGGCGCGCCAAACTCACCGCCAGGTCCCTGCGTACGGTAATCGTCTATGGGATGGCACTTGGCGGGATGAACTTCCTCTTCTATATGTCACTTAGAAGCGTCCCACTGGGGATTGCGGTTGCCTTGGAGTTCACTGGCCCCCTGGCGGTTGCTGTATATGCTTCACGTCGGGCGATCGACTTTCTGTGGATCGGTTTGGCGGTCATCGGCCTGCTACTGCTGATCCCCAGAGGTGATACCAGTGCCGGGATCGACCTTTTAGGTGCGGGCTATGCGCTGGGCGCCGGCATCTGCTGGGCTGTATATATCCTGTTCGGGCAAAAGGCCGGTGCAGATAACGGCGTTCAAACCGCCGCTTTGGGTGTAATGATTGCCGCTTTATTCGTGGCACCTATCGGCATCGTCCACGCGGGAACAGCGCTATTGACTCCTTCCCTGATCCCGATAGCTATCGGTGTCGCGGTTCTCTCTACCGCCGTGCCTTACACCCTTGAGATGGTGGCCCTCACCAGAATGCCAGCGCGCACCTTCGGCACCTTGATGAGTATCGAACCTGCTATCGGCGCCTTGTCAGGGCTTGTGTTCCTTCACGAATACCTGTCCCTGGCCCAGTGGCTGGCCATTGGCTGCATCATCCTTGCCTCCATCGGTGCCACCATGACCATGCGCCGCGAATCCACTCCTATGCTTGCAGCAGATTGAAAACGGATTTGACGAAGCGCTGGTATTTACCGCTCAATTAGGCCATGTTTAGGCTGTAACTCTGTGTAAGTCTTGGGTTTTTCTCAAGCAGGGACATCGTCAATGCGACATGCAAGAGCGGATAAAGCCGGATTCGGGCGCCAGACCCGAAGTCAGCTATAAGGAAGGGAATGAAACGAGTTTTGATACTGCTAACCGTACTTGCCATTGCAGGTTGTGCTGCGACCTCAAAAACCGAGGTAAAGCGCGGGAAGAAGGGGTTGCATATCAATTGTTCCGGCTTGTCTTCTTCCTGGGAGAAGTGCTACACCAGCGCCGCCAATTCATGCGGCGCCAAGGGCTATAAAGTCATCGCCAAATCGGGTGACGCCGTGGAAGATCCCGGTGACTATCCCTTCGGCCTCAACCCCGCCGGCTATACAAGCCGCAGCATGATCGTCATCTGCAAGTAAGCTGACACCGCTTCATTCAACTCGCTGTTCCACCATCTGGCGACCGATCTCGGCGTAGCTGGATTCGAGGACTTTGCGTTGAATCCCCGGACTTACCAGCATCCGCGCCACAACCAGAGCGCCAATACATTGCGACAAGATCGCCCACGCCAGACTCTCACTACCTAGCGTACGAGCCCAACTTTCCTGCAATCGACAAATCCACTGCTCCGCCTGCTGTCGAACAGCAATGTCGGAGCGAGCGATTTCAGCTCCCAGGGCTGGCAATGCACAACCTGTCTCGGGCTGCTCAACGTGCGCCATGCTCAAATAGTGCTTGAGACAGCGTTCCAGCCTTGCCCGGCTCTGCTCACCATCCCCACTCAACCGCTCAAGACTCTGACTCAGTTCACGCTCGACGATCGAACTGAACAGCTCGTCTTTTGAAGAAAAATGACTATAGAAAGCCCCACCACTAAGCCCGATCGCTTTCATCAAACCGTCGACGCCAACCGTGGAAAATCCCTCTTTCTTGGCCGACACAGCACTGCTTTCCAGCAATCGTTCTCTGGTTTCCTGCTTGTGACTGGTTGAATAACGCATCGCTCCCTCCTATAGATCTATCACCTTGACGCATTCTGAATCGTAGCATAACGTTCGTTTAGCTAACGATCGTTTACCAAAAAAGGCGATACCCATGACTACAGCTATAAATAACAAGAAGGTCGTATTGGTGGTCGGCGCGGGCGATGCCACCGGTGGTGCAATCGCCAAGCGTTTTGCCCAAGAGGGATTTATCGCCTGCGTTACCCGGCGTAGTGCTGACAAATTGCAGCCCTTGGTCGATACAATTAAGGCGGCTGGGGGTGAAGCCCATGGCTTCGCCTGCGATGCGCGCAAAGAAGAGGACGTGATTGCGCTGGTCGAACAGATCGAGAGTCAGATCGGCCCGATTGAAGCCTTTGTCTTCAACATCGGCGCCAATGTGCCGTGCAGCATCCTGGAAGAAACCGCGCGCAAGTATTTCAAGATCTGGGAAATGGCCTGTTTCTCGGGTTTTCTGAACGCTCGCGAAGTCGCCAAACGCATGGCTACCCGCCAACGAGGCACCATCCTGTTCACCGGTGCGACAGCCGGGATGCGGGGAGCTGCCGGTTTCGCGGCGTTTGCCGGCGCAAAGCATGGAATTCGGGCATTGGCGCAAAGCATGGCCCGTGAGCTGGGCCCCATGAACATCCACGTCGCCCATATCGTCGTCGACGGCGCCATTGATACAGACTTCATCCGCGACAGCTTCCCGGAGAAGTACGCGCTCAAGGATCAAGACGGGATCCTTAATCCGGAACACATCGCCGAGAACTATTGGTACCTGCACAGTCAGCCGCGAGATGCCTGGACCTTCGAGCTGGATCTACGACCATGGAGCGAACGCTGGTAAGCCCTCCCCCATTAACAATAATCAGAGCGCCTCAACCATGAGCAAAACCGTAGAGTTCTTCTTCGACCTCGGCAGCCCGAGCACTTACCTGGCCTACACCCAGTTACCCAAGATCTGCGCCCAAACCGGCAGCCAGCTTATCTATCAACCCATGCTACTGGGTGGTGTATTCAAAGCCACCGGCAATGCTTCGCCCATCACCATTCCAGCCAAGGGACGCTACATGCTTCATGACCTGGAGCGCTATGCAAAACGCTACGACGTCCCACTCAATTTCAATCCGCATTTTCCGGTCAACACCCTCCTACTGATGCGTGCCGTCACCGGCATGCAGCTGCGTCACCCAGAACGTTTCCTCGATTTTATCGACTGTCTTTTCCGCGCATTGTGGGTTGATAAGCGCAACCTCAATGACCCAGCGACCGTTGCTGCAGTGTTGATGGAGAACGGCTTTGAGCCGACCGAAATCCTGGCCTTGACCAATGATGAAGAGGTCAAAGCCGCCCTTAAGGACAAAACCGAACAGGCCTTGCAACGCGGCGTGTTCGGCGCGCCGAGCATGTTTGTCGATAACCAGCTGTTCTTCGGCCAGGACCGTCTGGACTTTGTCCTTGAAGCCTTGAGCTAAATCTCGATGACCAACCGCCCTTGCGCCTCTCCTGCAGCAAGCAGGTCATAGGCCGCTTTGGCGGTTTGCAATCCGAACCGCCGAGGATCGAGCAAAGGCGTCAGCTTGCCAGCTTCGATCAGCCGAGTGGCTTCAGCAAGAATTTGCCCGTGATGGTCACGGCCCTTGCCTGTCAGCAATGGCAATAACGTGAACACTCCAGAATACGTCGCACCCCGAAAGGACAATGGCGCAAGGCTGTGTTGCCCCCAACCGAGGCAGCTCAGCACATGACCGTGATAGGCGCGCACAGCCTTGAACGACGCATCCAGCGTTTCACCGCCCACGGTGTCGTAAACGATGTCGAATCCTTCGCCTGCCGTGTGTTCCTCTACATACTGTTCAACCGGACTTTGTCTATAGTCGATAAAGGTCGCTCCAAAACCCTCGATAACCGCCCGACTTTTGGCTGAGCCGGTGGCAAACACAGCAGCACCGAAGGCTTGAGCGAGCTGTACCGCAACATGCCCCACGCCTCCCGCGCCGCCGTGAATTAGCACCGACTGCCCTTCTCGCACATGAGCACGATCGACCAATCCTTCCCATGCGGTAATCAGCACTAAGGGCAGCGCTGCCGCTTCACGCATACTCAGATTGCGCGGTTTGAACGCCAACAATTGCGCATCGACGACGGCGAATTCGGCCAGAGAACCTTGCAAACCTGCGATGCCGGTCGCCATGGCGTAAACCTCATCGCCGATCTGCCATCCGCTTACCCCGGCTCCCAACGCTTCAATGGTTCCCGCCAGGTCCATGCCCAACACCGCCGGCAAAGGTTGACGAGCGTGCTCGGCCTGTCCTGCGCGAATTTTCTCGTCCAGTGGATTGACCCCGCTGGCCGCAATCCTGACCAGTACCTGACCTTCTCCTGGCACGGGTCTGTTTATAACCGCCAGGCGAAAAGGCGCATTGGCCGAATCGACGATCAAAGCACTCATCTCAAGTGTGTCAGTCATCTTCGCAATCTCTTGTCAGTGGGAGTTGGATTGATCATCCGCCAACCGACTCATGCCGATAAGACCCTATAAAGCTATAGTGAGCATGCCCATTTGGCATGAATGAGAACTGGCATGGACAAGCTCAATGCAATGGCGATTTTTGTTCGGGTGGTGGAGCGCGGCAGTTTTTCCGCCGTCGCCCGAGAGTTGCAAACCAGCCAACCGACCATCAGCAAAGTGCTGAGAGCGCTGGAGATCGAGCTGGGTGGCAAGTTGATTTCCCGCAGTACCCGACAACTGTCGCTGACCGACGAAGGTCAGCGTTACTACACAGAATGTCGGCAAATCCTCGCTGCGGTGGATGCTGCGGAACACAGCTTTCAGTCAGGCAGGGAAACCGTCGCCGGCAACTTGCGGGTGGGTTCATCCGTCAGTTTCGGACGTTTACAGATCGCCTCGCGCCTGCCGGGTTTCCTGGCGAGTTATCCACAGGTGCAGATAGACCTGCAACTCGACGATCACAATCAGGATCTGGTCAGCGAAGGCCTGGATGTCACCTTCCGGATCGGCGAACTGAGTGATAGTGGCCTTATCGCCCGCCGCGTCGGTACCACCTACCGTGTAACGGTTGCCAGCCCTGACTATCTCGCTCGCCATGGCCAGCCACTTGCGCCAGAAGAACTAAGCCAGCACAACTGCCTGCTGTTCAACCTGCTGAGTAGCCAGAACCAATGGATTTACGAGAAGAACGGACAACGCCACAACGTGCGGATCAAGGGCAACGCCCAAAGCAATAGCTCAGAGGCCATACGTGAAATGGTGCTTGGCGGGCTAGGTATTGCGCTGTCGCCGGTGTGGTTGTTCAGCGAGGATTTACAGGAGGGTCGGGTGAAGGCGATTTTGCAGGACTACAGCGCACAGTCGCTGCCAATTCATGCCGTGTCCCCGGCGAATCGTCGCCAATCCGCCAGGGTCAATGCATTCATCGATTATATGACCAAGGCGCTCGCTCAAGCGCCTGAGCTTGCGCCGCCTCAGGCTGACGGCGCAGAGCGGATTAAATAGCCGCCGTTCGGGTGTTCAGCCACTCTAGAGCAGCCCCTTCAAGTAGCGGACTCAAACGCTCACGGACTTGCGCGTGATAGCCGTTAAACCATTCTTTCTCGTCTTGAGTCAGCAGCGCCGGCTCCAGGCAACGGGTGTCGATCGGGCACAGGGTCAGGGTTTCGAACCTGAGGAACTCACCGAACTCGGTGCTTCCCGCTTCACGATTCAACACCAGGTTCTCGATCCGCACCCCCCAACGGCCAGGGCGATAAGTACCCGGTTCGATGGAGGTGATCATCCCTGGTTGCATCGCCGTTTGTGGTGCCGGCGCTGCCTGATAGGCAATCACCTGCGGACCTTCATGGACGTTGAGGAAGTAACCGACACCATGACCAGTACCGTGACCGTAATCGACACCTTCGGCCCAGATCGGCGCACGGGCGATGGAGTCCAGCAGCGGCGACAAAATGCCTCGTGGGAACTGCGCCCGGGACAGCGCGATTACGCCTTTGAGTACCCGCGTGCAATCACGCTTCTGCTCCTGCGTCGGCGTGCCGACCGGCACCATGCGGGTAATGTCTGTGGTGCCGCCCAGGTACTGTCCACCGGAATCTATCAGCAGCAAACCATCGCCTTCGATCAGCGCGTGCTCTTCTTCGGTGGCGTGGTAGTGCGGCATCGCGCCGTTGGCGTTGAACGCCGCGATAGTGTTGAAGCTCAGCGAGACATAGCCCGGACGACGGGTACGCGCTGCCGTCAGGTGCTCATCGATGGTCAGCTCGGTAATCCGCTCGCTACCCAGCGTGGTGTCTAGCCAGGTGAAAAACTCACAGAGCGCCGCGCCGTCTTGCTCCATGGCCTGACGAATATGCTCGGCGTCGGCGAGGCTTTTTTGCGATTTGGCCAAGGTGGTCGGGTTCAGCCCTTCGATCAGTTTTACGCCGCTGCCCAGGTTATCCAGCAGACCCGCCGTCACCCGCGCAGGATCGACCTGCAAGCTCGCGCCGCTCGGAACTGCGCTCAGTGCCGCGGCCACTTCGCTGTAATCGCGCAATGTCACGCCATCCTGTTCGAGGATTGCGCGCAGTTGCGCATCGACTTTGCTCAGCGCCACAAACAGTGTCGCTTGCTGCTGTCCGATCAAGGCGAAGGAAACGAACACCGGGTTGAACGAAACGTCAGCGCCACGCAGGTTGAACAACCAGGCGATGTCATCGAGGGTCGCGATAAAGTGCCAATCGGCGCCACGTTCTTTCAGGCTCTCGCGCAGTTTGGCGAGTTTTTCGCCACGGCTGACAGTGGCCTGAGGCGGCAAGTGTTGATAGATCGACTGATTCGGCAGCGCTGGACGGTCTTGCCAGACTTCGTTCAAGACATCGATATCGGTACGCAACCGAGCGCCACGTTCCTGGAGTTTGCTACCCAGAGTACGAGCCGAAGCCACGGCCATGACAGCGCCATCGACGGCCACCACACCGCCTTCGGGTGTTTGCTCAGCGAGCCAGTCCAGCGGACCTGGTTGCCCAGGCTGGAGTTTCACCAATTCGATGCCGCTGCCCTTGAGTTCCTTGGTCGCCTGCTCCCAATAACGGCTGTCAGCCCAGACACCGGCGAAGTCCGGGGTCACGATCAACGTGCCGACCGAGCCATGAAATCCCGACAACCATTGCCGTCCCTGCCAATAGCCCGGCAGGTACTCCGACAAATGCGGATCGGCCGACGGCACCAGCAGGGCATGTATGCCCTCCCGGCTCATCAGCTCGCGTGTTTGCGCCAGGCGCTGGGGAACCACTCCATGGGTCAAAGTCTGCGTGCTCATTGTGTCTCCTGCTAATCACTCATCATTGTTATTGGGTGCTGAGGCGGATCAGCCCTTATGGCTGAGCAACGGCCCAGAACGCCGGTGCACTGGCCGATGAAGCTTTAATCAATTGTGCGGCTTGATCGACATCCTGCTCGGTGGTGAATCGCCCGAGACTCAGACGGATCGTGCGACTCGCTGCCCGCGCGTCATGCCCCAGGGCCAGCAGCACATGAGACGGTGCATTACTCGCCGAGTTGCAGGCCGAAGTCGCCGAAAAAGCAATCGAAGCACTCAACGCCGCCGAGTTGAACTCGCCCTCGTTGAACGTCAGGCTCAAGGTATGGGGAATGCGCTGGGTCGCACTGCCGTTCAAGTGCACACCGGGAATACTGAAGAGCTGCTCAAGCAAACGCTCACGCAAACGCACGATGGTTGCAGCCTCTTCGTCGAAAAACTCTCTCGCCAAGGCAAACGCCGCGCCCATGGCAGCGATCTGATGGGTCGCGAGGGTTCCTGAACGCAAACCGCCTTCGTGCCCGCCACCATGAATCTGCGCCTGCAAACGTTGCTGCGCGCGGGGGCCGACGTACAACGCACCGATGCCCTTGGGGCCGTAGATTTTGTGTGCAGAGAACGACATCAAATCCACCGGCCACTGGGCCAGATCGATCGCCACTTTGCCGGCACCTTGTGCGGCATCGACATGAAACAACGCGCCTCGCTCACGCACCACCTGGCCAATAGCCGGGATGTCATTGACGGTACCCAGTTCGTTATTGACCAGCATCAGCGACACCAGAAAGGTGTCCTCGCGCATTGCCTCACTGACCGCTTGCGCGCTGATCAGACCTTCGGCATCCGGCACCAGATAGGTCACGGCGACGCCGGCATCCTGCAACTGCCTGGCCGTGTCGAGAATTGCCTTGTGTTCGATTTGACTGGTGATGATATGCCCACCCGCAACACCACGGGCCTGGGCGACGCCTTTGAGAGCTAGGTTGTTTGATTCAGTGGCACCCGAGGTCCAGACGATCTGCGAAGGCTCAGCGCCGACCAGCTCGGCCACCTGTCGGCGAGCGTGCTCAACCGTTTGTCGGGCCTGCTGGCCGAAGGCATGGGAGCTGGAGGCCGGGTTGCCGAAGTTACCGCTGAACCCCAGACAATCGACCATAACCTGGATGACCCGCTCATCCACCGGGGTGGTGGCGGCGTAGTCGAAATACAAAGGACGTTTATTCATAAAAAACTCGCAGAGCTGGTTCCGGGATCAGGTGTGCTCGGTGGTGAAAACGTTGACCGGCGCCAACCCGGGAGCAGCGCAAAGCGGCAAAACGTTAGCAATACCTGATCGGATGCAGTTAAAGAAGGACAACTCTCTTAAAAGTGCGTAGGAACGCTCCTGAAATTCAGCTTAACAGGCTGCATAAGGGGCTAGCGAGAGGTGATCGGCCGATGGCCGAGCCCATCGACGGATTAAACGTAAAAACCGGAAAGTCCGATACCCAGACTTTCCGGCTTTTTGAGTAGCAAGACTTCATTCAGACATTGGTGAATATACCGCTCACCGGAGTGATATTGCCTGCGTAAGGCACGCTGGTTCCCGCCGCTTTGGCGATAGTGGCCCAGATGCGTTGCATGTCGACGAAATTCTTGCCGATGACCGGATTCCCCGAGTGATGGGTTTGATCGAACTGTGAAGTGATATTGAGATAACGCCCAGCACCGTCGCCACTCTTCAATAAGCCGCTTGCACCGCCCATGAGCACCAAAGGCATGTCAACCATATGCTCTGGCGCACCATCGGCCATTTCGCTGGTCACTACGACAAGGGTATGTTTCAGCAGATTGTCGCTCGGCACATCCGGGTCGGCATGTCTTGCCAGTTCGTCCATGAACAGTTTGACCTGCTTGACGTACCACTGACGCGTGCCTTTCCAGAATGCTTCCCCGGAGCGCCGGTGAGCACATTCATGCGGATTGCTGGTGGGGCTGACGTCGATAATGTTCAGCGATTCCGCCGAGCGCCCGATCTGTATCGTAGCAACGCGACTGATCCCGCAACTCAAGGCGGTGGCGACGACCTGGTGATGACTGCCCTGTACTCGAGTCCGGTAATCTGCCGACTCGAACGGCAGGGGTTCCAGGCTCAACGGTGCACACTCGCCAACCGGCGGAAGCGTATCGTCGATATCCTTGATAACCTGCTCCACCGAATCCATATGGGTTTCCAGTTTCTGTCGCTGAGCGCCGGAAACCTTGCCTTTGAGTTCCTGAATTTCGATCCGCGCGGGGTCAAATACACTGGTGTTCTTGAGTTGCTGTTCACGCACCGAACGGCTGGGAATACTGAGTATCGATTCATACATCAGCACCGGATCCCGGTAGGGCGTGCGAATCGCATTGCCATTCCATGAAACAAACCAAGGCGTACCGTCAATACCAGCATGAGGACCTGAAAACAGGCTGCGCTGGGACGGAACCGTGCCTTGTAAAGCCTGCCCCAACAACATATCGATGGACGACATGCTGGCCGCACGATCACGCAATACCCAAGTCCAGCCATTATGGCCGACATTTCCGGGACCAAGGATGATGCCGCGAAGGTAAAGGGACTGACTGCGATAGGCCGCCAATTCGCGGCTGACCTCATTCAACTCGAACACGGTGGTGTCCGTACTCTGGGTCAGCGGATGCCACAAGCCGCGTCCATCTCCAAAGCCACCGCCCTGGAAAGAGTCCACCGCCAGGCCATCCGGTAAAACCACAAACACCACCTTCAATTTTGCCTGTTGGGTTTGCCCTGCCAGGGCCATGCGCGCAAGACCGAACTGAGTCAGGGGACCGTACACACCGGCTGCGGCCAGGCCAGCAAGAAAACGTCGACGACT
This sequence comes from Pseudomonas sp. H11T01, assembly GCF_048515765.1. Lineage (NCBI taxonomy): Bacteria > Pseudomonadati > Pseudomonadota > Gammaproteobacteria > Pseudomonadales > Pseudomonadaceae > Pseudomonas > Pseudomonas sp. H11T01. The sequence goes on from NZ_JBLYED010000040.1 coordinate 10,396, forward strand.
TTTCAAAATGCCCATGATCACTCCCTCTCGGTTTTGAATAGAAATGCATTGGAAGTGCCCAGGGCTCTTAGCATTTCACGCAGAGAACCGGAGGTCTGCAAACCATCGGCGATAGCCTTGACGGTCCCGGAAGTCGCCTCATCGGATTTGTTGCCGAACGCGAAACGGAAGTAGCTATCCGCCATGCAGAACAATGACGCAGGGTTGCGCGGTATCAGTTTTGCGATATCGCGAACGTCATTGATGTGTTCGACCCCGGTGGTGCTCAGGAAAGGACCGGATGCTTTGATCGGCAGCGTTTGCGGATATTGCACATAGTTGTGGGCCAATTCCTCACGGCGATAGCGCCCCGCCGCGTCGTAGTGCTCCATGGAGGCACCGGTGTCATTCATGTATTGATGACACTGCCAGCAACGCCCCCCGGACGCCTGTTCGCCATTGACCAAATCCCAGTGCTCGCGAGTGGTGATCGCACGTGCGGGGTAGTCCGGCTCCACAGGATCCGCTTCGACGGGTGCACCAAACTCGCGACAGAACATCTGCTCGCGAATCATGATGCCGCGCTTGACCAATGACGTGGTCTGGTAATCCGAGGTGGCTGCTTGGGTGAGTCCGAGATGGAGCAACCCTCCTCGCTTCTCATCGACCGCGACCTTTTTCAGAGTGTCACCACTGACGCCAGTGATCCCGTAATGCTCTGCAAGAGAGGCGTTGAGGTAGGTGTACTCAGGGTTGAACAGTTCATTGAGCGTCCCTTGTCCATCCAGCATCACATTGCGTGTTAACAGATACTGTTCCCGAGCCATTAGCTGGACCATGTTCGCGGTCAAGCCCGGCTTTTCCTGAACGCCTCGATTGGTCTTGGTGTAATAGCTGACAAAGCGGTTGAACTGCTCGACACCTCGATCGGAGCGCATCATCTGCTCGACTTCGGCGCCGATCTGTTGCGGGGTCTCCAGTAAGCCCTTCTCGGCCTTGGCTAATACCTCGAAGCTTGGCGTAGTTCCCTCAAAGGCAAAAGAGAGAGCTGTCGCCAACTCGAACGGCGTAAGTTTGAACACGGTTGAGCGGCCCGCCACCGTCTGCCCAAGCTCCGAGCGATACAGGAAATTAGGTGACAGCAGCATCCCGGCCACCAGCCCCGTCTGCCCATCCTTTTCCAGCAAAGACTGATAGCGTGCGTGTTCCGCGTCACTCAAAGGACGCCGGAACAAGCGGTAACCCAGAGCCGTCACAAGGTCAGGCTGGCGGGCCAATTTGAGTAAGGCCAATTGTTCGGGAGCAACCTTGTCAGCCACGAACAACGCCATGTCGTAGAACAGTTTTACATCTTCGGTCTGAAGAATGCCTTTATCTGCCTCGCCGGGGTATTTGAAATCCTTCTCCGATTTGTCAGCCGGTAATTTCTCGGGATTAATCTCGACATTCAGTATGTCTTTAACGCTGGCGGCATACTCCGCAGGCGTCAGCAGTCGCAGTTGCCGCTCACCATAGGACTCGGCCGGGTTCAGGTAAGGCGCCCAGACGACGCTATACAAGTGCTTGCTGATTTGCGAGGCACAGGTGGTATCGCAATGCCCCGCTACCGGCATGCTCTTGATCTGTTTCACCAAGGCATCCTGGCCCGCCACACTCCAGGCAAGGGCCATGCGCAAACTGTTGAAATATTCCACGGCGTGACATTTGGTGCAGGTCTCGGCCAGTACCACAGGGCCCAGTTCTTCTACCTTGCGGTACGACATTGGTAATACCTGCATGTCCTCGCTTGACTCATCAATCACCACACTCACTAGTTCAGGCTGCGGCTTCTCCTTGGTGTAGAACGGATAAAGAATCTCGTACCGACCGTAGTTCAGAGTCTGTGTAACACTTTCCCCCCACGGCACGTTTACCGTACGTGGTTGCGCAGCAGGATCGGCTTTGTCCCTGATGATGATATGCCATTGGCCATCGGTTACTGATGCAGGTTTTTGCGGGGCCGGAATAGTTACCTTGACCTCAAGCTTTATCGGCCGCTCGCGGTACTGCAAGTTGATCGTTTGGGTCTTGTTGGCTGCGGACAATGTAAAGCCGGTCGTGCGAACTTTCGGAATCCAGTTTTTTACATCATTGAGCTTAAGCTGATACTCCCCGTAGTTGAGCCCCTTGAGTACCAACCCGGACTCGCTGTCAGCGGGATTCCATGACACATGAAACAGTCGGCTATTGCCTCCCGGGGAGATCAAATAACCGCTGATCATCTCGTCGTCCACCTCCGGCGCGGGCGCCAGCATCGGACGCAACGTCAACTGAGTATCGAGTACCGCGTTGGCGTCGTAGCGCACGCGATAAATCATCCCGGCCACGTCATCGGAAATCAGCAGACTTTTGTCCGCCAGTTCGAGGAAATCCGTCGGACGCCCCGGAGATCCGTTCAGCGCATACACGTCATTTTGATCAAGATCCAATCCAGAGCTATTGATCAGCGGGATCTGATTGACCACCCGGGTCCCGCCCTGGATCGTCATCATTCGCACATCCATTCCCGGCCTTTCAGCTGAACCGGCGCCATGTACCGCCACCAGCAAACGCTGAGTGTCGCCCTGAGTCGGGTAACCGTCCCAGAATTTGACCCCCAATGGTGCGGTGTTAGTACCCAGTTCGAACGCCGCGGGCACGTAATCCCCTGAGTTGATCTGCTCCAGCGACTTGTCTGAAACAATCGCACCCGGTACCAACGGCGGCTGAATCACCCCAGGGTTTTCAAACTCCTCTTGGGTGAACCCCGGCTGCCCCTTGCCGAACCGGTAAGGAACCCCGAAATGCAGACCAGGACCACTGACACGGTTGACCTCATCCGGATTGGGAAAACCCTGGCGATTGTTATCGCTGAACCAGATCTCCCGGGTCTTGGGATTCCAGTCAAACCCTACGGAGTTACGAATACCCTTGGCCAGCACTTGCGCCTTGCCGGTCTCCAGGTCATAACGCAGCAACGCACCGTAACGCCCGTCAGCGGGAATCATGCACAGATTGCAGGGAGTTCCGACCGCCGTGTAGAGCCCCTTGTCCGTGGGGTCGACTGGGTTGAAATGCAGCGGATGCTTCATATGCCAGATACGTGTTGAAGAACCTGACGCCTGGGACGGCAAGGGAAATAGTGTGTCGTCTGCCGGAAAGTTCAGAACACGTTCAGGCTTGGGGTCTTTGTAGTTCTCATCGGCATTGCTCAGTCGATAAAGGCCGCCAGTGGTCGAGTAGTACAAATTGCCATCGCGGTAAGCCACGCCATGGGGCTCTTCCAGACCGCTGGCGATCACGTAAATTCCCGTCGGCTTGCCAGCGCCATCCAGAGGCAGCGCATAAATCATGTCGGCAATTTTCCCGTCATAGACATACGAGGGAATTGCACTGGAGCCCACATACAGTACGTGCTTGCCCATGGCCATTTGCCGAGGCTGAATCAGCCCTTGGGCGAACAACTCGATCTTGATTCCGGGCAGGCCACTGAGCTTGCCGATGTCGACCGGCGCACGATACTTCACGGTCAACGTCTGCTGATCCCCCTCATCCGCTTTGAAAGACAGGATTCGCGGTGTGTTCAGCGGCGCGAAACCATCGGCAACATTCATCACCAGTTGATAGTCGCAGGCTTTCAGACCATCGATATTGAGCGTTTCATTGGCTTTGGCGCTGATGGGGATTTCCTGCGTCTTGCAACGCAAGACTCCGGTGACGACCTGATCGGCGCGAGCCACGCCGATCACCGCCTCTTTCAACGGTGCTTTTCCGCTGAGGGTGGCGAAACTCAGACTTAGACGGTTGCCTTCAAAACCACCGCATTCGAGTTCTTTCCAGGCATCACGCCAGTGAACTGAATCACCGGGGGCATAGGCGGCCTGTTGACACCACTTCCAACTGTCAGGGCCAAGCGGCGCTTCGTTGTCTTTCCAACATTCAAAATGCCGGTCGACGTTCTTTACCTGATTCCCTTGCTGGTACTCCGTGCCCGCAACATAGGGATCCGCCGAACACGCCGCCGGTGGTTTTTGCGCCGACCTGGCAGGCGCTGCAAGCGTTTGGCCGGTGGACGAGTCAGAGGAATAGGCGAGGACAAACCCGGTGCCCGGCACCAGGCCGGGTATGGCAAGACACGCAATCCATAAGAGACGGCGAAAGACGATAGGTGCACGCATACGTAGCTTCTCCTTGCTAACCCAATACGCCCCATGCCCGGCAGAACAATGTGTTCGCCATCGCAAAAGAGTATTTGGAGCCGAAACTCAATGCTCAAAACTGCTGAGCGATGAGTTTCTATTGGAAGGCAAGTCCAAACTATTCCACTACGTCTACTACAGGACAGGAACGCGCAAGTACTTACTCTTTGCGCGACCAAACAACCGTTCTCCTGCCGCGCTTCCTAGGCTTAGTTCGGCTCTAAGGCGGCGTCAAAAAAGACTATCAGAAGTACTAGGACTTCCTTGCGGCTATTGACATTAGTTAGTGTCCAGCGCTTTCCAGGAATAACGGATACAGCGAGATCACCAACAGCAAAGCCATGCCCCAATTGAACACTCGCAGCCAGCGCCGATCACGCAGGACATTGCGCAACAGGCTGCCGCAGGCCACCCAGACGCTGACGCTAGGCAGGTTGATCACGGCGAAGACCGCGGCAATGACAATCACATTGGTGAAATAACCCTGCAACGGCGTGTAGGTGCTGATAGCACCGATCGCCATGATCCAGGCCTTGGGATTGACCCATTGAAATGCCGCCGCGCCCCAGTAGCTGATGGGTTTAGCGTGAGCTTGTTCGGTCTCGGAGACTGGACCGGAATGCGCGATTTTCCACGCCAGGTACAACAGATAGGCCGCACCGACATAGCGCAGCACCGTGTAAAGCAGCGGATAGGTTTGAAACACCGCACCCAGGCCAAACCCGACGGCGAGCACAAGAATGAAGAAGCCGCAGGTGATGCCAAGCATGTGGGGGATGGAGCGGTTGAAACCGAAATTGACGCCCGAGGCCAGCAGCATGGTGTTGTTGGGGCCAGGGGTGATCGAGGTGACGAGGGCAAACAGGGCGAAGCCCAACAGCAAATCCAGCGAGAGGGTCATGGGCGCATTCCATTAGGGTCGGTCAGATGTTGACCCTATCGCAGCGCCTTGGCGAAACCCACGGACAGTTGCGCAAAACTTCGAGCAGTACAGTCCACTCAGCTTGGGCGCCCATGGAGGGCCACGCCGCGCCCGGCGTTCATTTCGCCATGAGTATCGAAGCCAAAAGATTTCTGTGGCTGGCCGAGCAATTCGGCTTTTTTCATTTGGTATTCATCAAAAGACAACCCGCGACGGTTCAACGCCTCCAGCGCCAGTTCCTTGCTTTCTTCTGCCGTATACGGCCGCAATTCGGGGGAATAGTGGCTCGCACATCCGGCGAGAACCGAGGCGGCAAGCAGTAAAGAAGTGGCGAGAAAACGATTCATGGGAGGTTCCTGACAAGCTGGCGTTAGGCAATGAACACAGGCTACTCCCACGCCTTGGCCGACAAAAATCAACGCTCTCAATAGTCGCTATCGACTTGAGCGACAGAGCTGTTCAGGCCTCCTTATATTTCTTATTGATCTATAAATAGCAACTTACAATCTTTTACGGAATAACAAAGAGCCTATATAACGAACCTGCACGTCGCTGACTGTTGGCCGAGCAACTGTTCACCCAGCAACAGTCAATCAACAAAACAGTGGTTCACCCACACAACAGTTCGCATAGAAACCGCTGAAAGCCCCCGCAGTTCAGGGCTTCAGCCGCTTGGTACAGCTCTTGCTCAAGCCCTGTCATTACTCACTGCTCCCTGAGCAACTGTTTGAAAAGGAACTGATCATGTCGCGCCCTTTGAAAGTCGTAGCCCTCTCTGGTGGCACTTACCGCCCCTCCCGAACCTTGGTGCTGACCCAGGCCGTGCTCGCGCAATTGGCCGGACAGTTACCGATCGAGAGCAAGCTGATCGAGCTGGGGGATATCGCCCGGCCATTGGGCGCGGCGCTGTCGCGGCAGGAGCTGACTGCAGAGGTCGAAGCCGAGCTGCAAGCCATTGAAAATGCCGACCTGCTGATCGTCGCCACCCCGGTGTACCGCGGCTCCTACCCTGGGCTGCTCAAGCATTTATTCGATCTGGTGGACATCAACGCACTGATCGACACCCCCATCCTGCTGGCTGCCACCGGCGGCAGTGAACGCCATGCGCTGGTGCTCGATCACCAGTTGCGGCCGCTGTTCAGTTTTTTCCAGGCTTTGACCTTGCCGATCGGCGTGTACGCCACCGAAGCTGACTTCTCCAACTATCAAATAACCAGTGAGCCTTTGAAGGCCCGCATTCGTCTTGCTGCAGAACGCGCCGCGCCATTGTTCGGCGTGCACCCACACCCCCTGCTGAAAATCGCTTAAGGATCTGTCATGGATGTTTTCTGGTTTCTCCCCACTCACGGCGACGGCCATTACCTGGGCACCACTCAGGGCGCGCGACCGGTCACACTCAATTATTTGAAGCAAGTGGCTCAAGCCGCGGACAACCTCGGCTATCACGGCGTGCTGATCCCCACCGGGCGTTCGTGCGAAGACTCGTGGGTGATCGCCTCGGCGCTGGTGCCATTGACCGAACGCCTGCGTTATCTGGTGGCGATTCGTCCGGGGATCATCTCGCCGACCGTTTCGGCGCGCATGGCCGCGACGCTGGATCGGCTGTCCAATGGCCGGCTGCTGATTAACGTGGTAACCGGTGGCGACCCGGACGAAAACCGTGGCGACGGCAGCTTCCTCGATCACAGCGAACGCTACGAAGTTACTGATGAATTCCTCAAGATCTGGCGCCGGGTGTTGCAAGGCGAGTCGGTGGATTTCGAAGGCAAACATCTGCGCGTGCAGAATGCCAAAGCGCTGTATCCACCTGTGCAGAAACCTTATCCACCGCTGTATTTCGGTGGTTCTTCGGAGGCCGCCCATGATTTGGCCGCCGAACAGGTCGATGTCTACCTGACTTGGGGCGAGCCACCGGCCGCCGTAGCCGAGAAGCTGGCGGATGTCCGTGAACGCGCGGCTCGCAAGGGTCGCACAGTGAAGTTCGGGATTCGTCTGCACGTGATCGTCCGTGAGACCGCCGATGAAGCCTGGAAAGCCGCTGACAAACTGATCGAACACATCAGCGACGAGACCATTGCTGCAGCACAGAAATCCTTCTCGCGCTTCGACTCCGAGGGTCAGCGCCGCATGGCCGCGCTGCATGATGGTCGCCGTGACAACCTTGAAATCGCTCCCAACCTCTGGGCCGGGGTCGGTCTGGTGCGTGGCGGTGCCGGCACCGCGCTGGTGGGCGATCCGCAGCAAGTGGCTGCGCGGATCAAGGAGTACGCGGACTTGGGCATCGAGAGTTTCATTTTCTCTGGCTACCCACACCTGGAAGAGGCGTACCGCTTTGCCGAGCTGGTGTTCCCGCTATTACCGGAACCCTACGCCAGCCTCGCCGGTCGCGGCATCACCAACCTCACCGGGCCGTTTGGCGAAATGATCGCCAATGATGTCCTCCCGGCTCACGCCAAAGCCTGATCTCGATCGACATAAGGAACTCCACGTGACTGCCACGCCGCAAAGCGCCCTGTTGTCCCCTTTGCAGACCGCCCGTGAGTTGGCTGCCGAGTTTGCATTGACCGCTGTTGAACGCGATGAACGCGGCGGTACGCCGAAAGCCCAGCGTGATGCCTTGCGCGAAAGCGGTCTGCTGGCCCTGAGTATTCCAACCCAATACGGTGGCCTCGGCGCTAGCTGGAGCGAGACCCTGACCATCGTCCGCGAGTTCGCCAAGGTCGACAGTTCGATTGCCCATGTCTTCGGTTTTCATCACCTGATGCTGGCCACGGTCCGGTTGTTCTCACGACCGGAACAATGGCAGCCCTGGTTCGAACAAACCGCGCGCAAGAACTGGTTCTGGGGCAATGCCCTCAACCCGTTGGATACCCGCACCGTGGTGAAAAACCTCGGTGGCTGGCGCGAGTTTTCCGGCAAAAAAAGCTTCTGTTCCGGTGCCAGCGATTCGCAAATGCTGATCGCCTCGGCGGTGGATGAAAGCGCCGGCGGCAAGCTGTTGATCGCCGCCATCCCCAGCGGGCGCAGTGGTATCACCCTGCACAACGACTGGGACAACATGGGCCAGCGCCAGACCGACAGTGGCAGCGCCAGTTTCGAACGGGTGCGGGTAGAAGAATCGGAGTTGCTACTGGACCCGGGCCCTCTGAGCACCCCCTTCGCCTGCTTGCGTCCACTGATCGCGCAGCTGACATTCACCCATATGTTTCTCGGGATTGCCGAGGGCGCCTTCGAAGAAGCGCGGCAATACACCCTCACCGAAACCCGGCCCTGGCATAAATCCAGCGCCCAGGACGTGCGTCAGGATCCTTATGTGCTCAGCCATTACGGCGAGTTTTGGGTCGCGCTGGAAGGCGTTCGGCTGCTGGTGGAACGGGCCGCCGACTTGCTCGACAAGGCCTGGGCCAAGGGTCCTAAACTCAGCAGCGAAGAGCGCGGGAATCTGGCCACGGCGATCGCCACCGCCAAGGTTGCCGCCAGCCGTAACGGTCTGGCGCTGTGTAGCCAGTTATTCGAAGTCACCGGCGCGCGCGCAACCCATGCCTCCCTGCGCCTGGATCGCCACTGGCGCAACCTGCGCACGCAAACCTTGCACGATCCGCTGGACTACAAACTCCATGAGCTGGGTGATTGGGCGTTGAACCAGTCCCTGCCGACGCCAACTTTCTATTCATAGCCTTCTATTCATGGAGCGTGCCCATGCAACTTTTGACCTTACCGCCCTCGCCCGCGCTGGCGACCTCGATCCGGGCTACTGCCCAAGTCTTCGAAGACCCGAAATCCCAGGCCTTGTTGGCACATTTGCGGCAGGTCGCGCCGAGCGAAGCCAGCGTGCTGATCATCGGCGAAACCGGCACCGGTAAAGAGCTGGTGGCGCGACATATCCACAACCTCAGTGCCCGACGCAATCGGCCGTTCGTGGCGGTGAACTGCGGCGCGTTCTCTGAATCGCTGGTGGAAGCCGAACTGTTCGGCCATGAAAAAGGCGCCTTCACCGGTGCCCTGAGCGCCAAGGCCGGCTGGTTCGAAGAGGCCAACGGCGGCACGTTGTTCCTCGACGAGATCGGCGACTTACCGATGGCCATTCAGGTCAAATTGCTGCGGGTCTTGCAGGAGCGCGAAGTGGTGCGACTGGGTTCGCGCAAGAGCATTGCGATTGATGTACGGGTGTTGGCGGCAACCAATGTTCAGCTGGAGAAAGCCATCAATGCCGGGCATTTCCGCGAGGACCTGTATTACCGTCTCGATGTGGTGAGCCTGGAACTGAGCCCACTGCGCGATCGTCCGGGGGATATCCTTCCGCTGACCCGACACTTCATCGAGTCTTACAGTCAGCGCCTGGGTTATGGCGCGATCACCATCAGCAACGAGGCCGAGCACAAACTCAGGACTTACAGTTGGCCGGGCAATATCCGCGAGCTGGAAAACGTCATTCATCACACCCTGCTGATCTGCCGCAATGGACTGATCGAACGCGATGACTTGCGTCTGTCGAACATGCGCATCGAGCGTCAGGACGACAGCCACAGCAACGCCAACGATTCGGCCGAAGCCTTGCTCGACCGGGCGTTTCAAAAGCTCTTCGCGGAACAAGCTGGTGCGCTGCATGAGAACGTCGAAGACGCGTTGTTTCGGGCCGCCTACCGCTTCAGCCATTACAACCAGGTACACACCGCCAACCTGCTGGGCTTGAGTCGCAACGTCACTCGCACGCGGCTGATCAAAATCGGCGAACTGGCCGTCAACAAACGCCGGCCTGTGGATAACCTTCAGGGCGAACGGAGACTGCAGTTGTCGATCTAGTTCACCAGATTGCAGTGCAAGGCATTGTCATGGCTGCGCTCGATGCTGCGCAGCACCTGGAATGAGCCGAAGGTAACGGTTTTGGCCCGGTAGGCGCGGATCAGCTTCCAGAAATCCTGTTCGCCGTTTTCAAAGCTCTGGAAAGCCGCTTCACCTGCCTCCCGCGATTGCCATTGCAGGTAATTGAGCACCCGCCGGCCGTCATCACTGACCTGCACGCTGGCGCTCAGAAAGCCGGTATAGCCCTGGGCCAGGCGCTCGGTCTGTTCAGACAAGGCCGAGACCAGCCCTTGTTGCTGATGAGGCTCGATCTCGAATTCGATCAGTTGCGTGAAGCTGCGATTTTTCTCTAGCGACTGCATGAATAGTCCCCACTGACAGGTAAGCAGAATCTTGCGATTCGAGGCCATGCAGGGTAAAACCTCCAGTTAACTAGAGGTCAAGTGGCAAATGAGATGATCACTAAAGAAACGATCAACAAAGAGCTGACCGTCGGCCAATTGGCGGCGCGCAGCGGCGTCGCGGTTACCGCCCTGCACTTCTATGAGTCCAAGGGGTTGATCAAAAGCAACCGCAACCAGGGCAACCAGCGCCGTTATCCGCGGGAAGTGTTGCGGCGGGTGGCGCTGATCAAGGTTGCACAGCGATTGGGAATCCCCTTGGTGGAGATTGGCGAAGCCCTGAAGTCACTGCCCGACCATCACGCACCGACTGCCGCGGACTGGAAGCAACTTTCAGCGCAGTGGAGCAACGACCTGGATGAACGTATCAACCAACTGATCACGTTGCGCGACAAGCTTAACGGCTGCATAGGTTGCGGTTGTTTGTCGATGGAGGCCTGCCCGTTGCGCAATTATGGCGATGTGCTGGGTGAGCGCGGACCGGGGGCGCAACTGCTGGAGCCGGGGAATCCGAAACACCGATGATCGGACGCGGAGCGTCCAATGAGGCATTCCTTTGCTGCGCGTGGGAACGATCAATACATCGGTTTCAAACGGGCTCAAAACCCGGGTGCGATCTGGCCTTTATAGCGGGTCAGAATGAACTGGCGGACCTCATCGGAGTTCAAGGCCTTGGCCAGTTTCTGGATTCCCGGATCGTTAATGTTGTCCGGGCGAGCGACCAGGAACTCGATGTACAGGTCTTTGCCCTTCTCAACGATCAATGCGCTGTTGGTGTCGATCCCCGCTTCCAAAGCGTAATTGGCGAACACGAATGCGAGGTCCACCTGGCTCACCGAACGGGCCAGCAACGCCCCTTCCAGTTCACGAATTTTCAGATGCTTAGGGTTCTCAACGATGTCGCGCTGAGTCGCCAATGTGTTGCTTGGATCCTTGAGTTTGATCAAACCGGCTTCGTGTAACAGCACCAACGCCCGACCGGTGTTCACCGGGTCGTTAGGGATCGACACCGAGGCGCCGTCCTTCAAGTCGGCGATGTTCTTGATCTTGGTCGAGTAGGCACCGAACGGCTCGATGTGCACCCCGACCACCGGCACCAGATCGGTGTGGCGGGTCTTGTTGAAATCATCGAGGAACGGCCGGTATTGGTAATAGTTGGCGTCGAGGTTTTTCAGCGCCAGTTGCTGGTTGGGCTGGATGAAGTCGGTGAAGACTTTGATCTGCAAGTCCACGCCTTCCTTGGCCAGCACCGGTTTTACGAACTCAAGAATTTCCGCGTGAGGAACCGGCGTCGCACCGACGATCAATTTTTCGTTGCTATAGGCTGCGGGGTGAACCGTCAGCGACATTACTGCGGCCAGAATGGCGAGGGTCTTTTTCATGCAGTGCTCCAAGGCAGATTGAGTGGCCGTCGTGGGGCGGACGTGGGGCCGGTTTTTTTGATTTTCAAAATGAGATTTCAACGTCGGCTGTAGCGCGCTACTAATCGGTCACCGGTCATTTGCAGGGCCTGGACCAGCACCAGCAACAGCACCACCGTGACCACCATCACGTCGGTCTGAAAACGCTGGTAGCCGTAGCGAATCGCCAGGTCGCCAAGACCGCCACCGCCGATCACCCCGGCCATCGCGGTGTAATCCACCAACACAATCGCCGTGACCGTAACGGCTGCCAGCAATCCAGCACGGGCTTCGGGCAACAGCGTGTGACGGATGATTTGCCAGGTGTTCGCACCCATCGCCTGGGTCGCTTCCACCACACCACGGTCGACTTCGCGCAAGGCGGTTTCCACCAACCGCGCAAAGAACGGCGTACAACCCACCACCAACGGCGGGATGGTGCCTGGGACCCCGAGCGAGGTCCCCACCAGTAGCGTGGTCAACGGAATCAACACGATCAGCAAGATGATGAACGGCAGCGAACGCAGCATGTTCACGATCACCGACAACAACCGGTAAACACCGAGTGTTTCGTGCAATTGGCGCTTGCCGGTGAGGAACAACAGCACGCCCAGCGGCAACCCCAGTAACACGGTAAACCCCAGCGCCGCAGCGAGCATACTCAGGGTGTCGAGACAGGCCTGGCCGATGTCTGCCCAATAGATGTTTTTCAGTAACTCGCCCATCACTCAAGACCAATCGTGGCGCGGTGGTTTCACGCCATTGAGCAGCCAGTTGCCGACCACGTGGTACTTCCAGCGCACCGGGTCATGCAGGGTATGGACCCGCGCATTGCGCCAGTGGCGGTCGAAATTGTGTTTCTTCAAGGTCGAACGGGTGCCGCCGAGTTCGAAGAGCTTATTGCTCGCTTCGATGGCGATTTCGGTGGTCAGCACCTTGGCTTTGGCCACGGCCAGCGAAGCACGGGCGATGTTGTCTTCATCCGGTGCCGGGCGTGCGGCGTCCAGGGCTTTTGCGGCCCGTTCCAGCAGCGCTTCGGCGGCTTCCAGACGAATGTCCAGGCCGCCAACCTGAATGATGGTCAACGGGTCTTCGCTGGCGTTCTCGACGCCGGCATCAATCCACGGCCGGGCATGTTCCTGAACGAAGCGGATAGTGTCGCGCAACGCCGCACGGGCGATCCCAGCGTCGATCGCGGCGGTGGTCAATTGGGCAAAGGGACCGGCCAGGGTCGGGCTTTCGTAGGACCGGTACGTGGGGAACAGATTGAACGCCGGGACGTGCAGATCCTGCGCCAGCACGGTACCGCTGGACGTGGTGCGCTGGCCCATGCTGTCCCAGTCATCGATCACTGCCAGCCCCTGGGTACCGCGTTTGACGAACGCCAGTTGCCCCTTCTGTTCTTCATCCAGCGCCAGCACCGCCAGCCAATGGGAGTAAAGCGAACCCGTGCAATACCCCTTGCGTCCATTGATGACATAACCGTCGCCGTGCTGGCGAATGGTTGCCTGAATATCCTGAACATTCTTGCCGCCGGTTTCCGACAAGGCATTGGCAAAACGGTGACCTTGCAGCGCCAGGCCGAAGAAGTAGGCCTGTTGTTCAGGCGTGCCTTGCAAACGGATGTCTTCGAGCAGGCAATAGTGATTCTGCGGAATTTGCCCCAGTGATGGATCGGCGGCGGAGATGATCGCAATCACTTGCGCCAGTACTGCGTAGGAAACCTGCGCACCACCGTACTCTCGCGGCACGCTGATGCCCCACAGGCCACTGTTGGAATACAGATCGACAATGTCGGCGGGGACCTGCCGACTGCGATCGCGTTCGGCGTCTTGTTCCAGCAGTACGGTGGCCACGCGCTCGGCTACGAGCAAAGCCTGCGCCTCATCACGGATCAGCGCGGCGGCCGGAGGATGGATCGGATAATCGGCAGATTCAGGCAAGGCAGACATACAACGCTCTCGGGTCAACAGTAATTGCAATGAGCAATTGCAGCTTCTGTGCCTGAATGACTTGTCCTTTGTTTTCGGCCTGTTGGGCAACCTTTATAGCCATTCGGATTAATGCCGCGAAGCAAACTGCTGCTGCGCTGTTGATGGCTGAACAGTAGCCATGCTGCTGCCCGTCGGCCCCTCCACTGCCCCGTCGGGGGTGGCCTATAGTGAATCGACCGGAAAACGGTGAAGGATTACGTTCAGCCACCCCAACAAAAAGGAGAACCAACATGAGCGTTAAACCGATACCCGAGGGTTACCACAGCATCACGCCCTACCTTGGAATCAAAAAAGCAGCCGAGGCGATCGAGTTCTACAAAAAAGCCTTCGGCGCCACTGAAGTCATGCGCCTGGAAATGCCCAACGGCGACATCGGCCACGCCGAACTGCGCATCGGTGATTCGGCCATCATGCTTGCCACCCCTTGCGAAGCCGCGTCCCTGAGCAGCCCGGAACAGGCCGGCATCTCGGTGGGGCTGCATTTATATGTGAATGATGTGGACAAGCAATACGCCCAAGCGATAGCCGCTGGAGGTGAAGTTGTCTCGCAAGTGAAAGACCAGTTCTACGGCGACCGCTCAGGGACGCTGAAAGACCCGTACGGTCATTTGTGGTTTATCTCCACCCGTAAAGAAGACCTGTCGCAAGAAGAAATCGGCAAACGTGCCGCAGAGATGTTCAAGCAGGGATAAGCAACTGGCATAAAAAAATCCGGAATCTTTTCAGATGCCGGATTTTTTATGGGTCGAGAACAGGTGAATATTGTTACTTGGCGATGATGCGATCCACGGACAGCTTGCCTGCGCCTTCGAGCAGAACAGCGACCGTGCCGCCCAGCAAAGCCAGGGCGAATTCATAACCGTTGTTGGCCATGAACAAGCCGTTGCTGATGTGCACCGAGAAGATCGCCACCAGCAGCGTGAACGTCAGGCCCAGTGCCGCAGGACGAGTCAGCAAACCGATGATCAGTGCCAGGCCACCGAAGAACTCGGTGCCGCCCGCCAGCAACGCCATCAGATGACCCGGCGCCAGACCGATGCTTTCCATCCACTGCGCCGTACCGGCCAGACCGTAACCGCCAAATAGACCAAAGAGCTTTTGCGAACCGTGGGCAGCGAAGATGATGCCGACGAAGATCCGCAGAACAGCCGTGCCGTAGCCGGCGCGGGTAGACAGTGCGGTTTTGATCAGTGTGCTCATGGTGTGTCGTCCTTTCGAAATAGGGGGGGATTGGTCGCTATATTAATCAGTAAATGTCATGTTAAAAGCGCAAAAAACCCACCATAACAATCAAATTTATCGATCACTTCCGTAAGGCGATCTTTTGCCCGTGGGGTTCCAGCGAATCCCGTTCCCGATCGAACGCCAAGTAGTACTTGTTGACGCTATTAACGTAGCTGACGGCGTTCATTCCCACCTGTTCCATGGCGATGCGTTCCACCTGGAAAAACCACTGATTGGGATTCAAGCCGCGGCGCTTCGCTTCGGTGCGCATGCCCTGCACCCGCTCCGGCCCCATGTTGTAGGCGGCCAGAACAAACGCCATGCGCTCGCGCTCGTTAAGCTTGGGGCTGGAGAAGTACTTGCGGCGGATCAGCGCCAGGTACTTGGCCCCGGCCTGAACATTGTTGTCGAGCGACTGAATATTATTGACCCCCACCCGCTGGGCTGCAGACGGCGTAATTTGCATCAAGCCCGTTGGGCCGTCGCCGCTCTGCGCATTCGGTTGCAGTGCTGACTCCTTGAATGCCAGCGCGGCCAGGTTCAGCCAGTCCATACCCTGTTCGCTCGCATGCTTTTGCAAGACCGGGCGCAGTTTTTCCAGACGCTGACGGTCAGCACGGTCCAAAGGATAGTGGACCTGGTACAAGCGCCGGTAGATGCGCAGAAACGCGACGTCCTGATCCGCCGGCGTTTTATAGGTTTTCAGGAAGCGATCAATGCTCGCGCGCAGCATCGATGCATCACGCCGTACAAACCAATACTCTTCACCCGGCTCGCTGATGGTCACCTGTCGATCGAAGCGCAGCTTGGGCAGAATCTTGCCCCAACGCTCGGCAATCGGTTGCTCGACGATGGTCAGATGAAAAATTCCGCCCTGAACCATTTCCAGTACATCTTCGACAGCGAGGCTTGGATCGACCCACTCGACCTTGACCGGCGGCAACTTGTGTAACGCCAGCTTCTGGTTGATCTGATTGATCGCATCACCCGCCGCGCTACCCGTGGTCAGCGCCAACGTGCGCCCGGACAGTTGTTCAAGACGGGTGAAACGCCGCTCGCCCTTGATCCCCACCAGCAACAACGGAACATTACTGACAATCGGGTCACTGATGCTGATGGCATGAGCTGACTGCGGGTCGAGTAATTCCCCGGGCGCCACCAGGTCACCCTCGCCGCGCTGAAGGGCGCCGAGCAGTTGATCCTTGGCTTTTGGGATGATCTTGAAGGTGATTTCCTGACCGTCACTGGCGTGACCGTTGAGGTATTGTTCGAAGGCTCGCAGGCGATGGTATTCGACGCCAATGGTCTGACCCTGGACTTCGCCGGAACTGTTGCGACTCTGGTTGACCAGCACCCGCAGGACGCGGCTGCTACGGATTTGCGCCAGATCGCGAACCTGGCCCGACGCAATCGCCACCGGGGGACCGGCCAGACGCGCAACCGCCGGCATGGGCAGCAGCAACGACAAGCACAGCAGAAGCAAAACCGAGGGTCGCGTCATCCGCTCTCCGGGAAGAATACTGTCCAGCTTCACAAACGATTTCGTGAAGTTGGGCGACAGAAACAGAGCGCCTGGAGCGCTGACAAAGTGCGGAAAACTGACACGGCGACGGTTGTACTTCCAACCGAAGTTGTCTTCCGGCATCAAGAGACAGCTTTAACTCGTTGTAGTTCTTGATTTTTCTTATAAATCTACAGCTCTGATATGCTTTCCGGCCTTGGCCTGAGGTAGCACCATGCAACTCATCGATATCGGCGTCAACCTGACCAACCCAAGTTTCGCCGACAAACACCAGGCAGTACTCGACCGCGCCTATGCCGCCGGAGTCTGTCAACTGGTCCTCACCGGCACCAGCGTCGAGGGCAGTGAACAGGCGCTTGAACTGTGCCAACAACTGGATGAAACCGGGCAGCGGCTGTTCTCCACGGCAGGTATTCACCCTCACAGCGCCAGTGACTGGAATGCTGAGAGTGCTCAACGCTTGCGCGGTCTGCTGAAAGAATCGAGCGTGCGTGCCGTGGGTGAATGCGGACTGGATTTCAATCGCGATTTCTCGCCACGCCCGCAACAGGAAAAGGTACTCGAAGAACATTTGGCGATGGCCGTCGAACTGCAACTGCCGGTGTTCCTCCACGAGCGCGATGCCAGCCAGCGACTGTTGGAAATCCTGCGCGACTTCCGTGATCGTTTGCCGGCCGCCGTGGTGCATTGTTTTACCGGTGAGAAGCGCGCGTTGTTCAGCTACCTCGACCTTGATTTGCATATTGGCATCACCGGCTGGATCTGCGACGAGCGCCGTGGCACTCACCTGCACCCGCTGGTTCGCGAGATACCCAGTGCTCGCTTGATGCTGGAAAGTGATGCTCCGTACCTGTTACCGCGCAGCCTGCGACCAAAGCCAAAAAACGGTCGCAACGAACCGGCGTACCTGACTGAAGTATTGCGCGAAGTGGCATTGCATCGCGGCGAGAGCCTGGAGGATGTGGCGGCTCATAGCACGGCGTGTGCGCGGGCGTTTTATGGGTTGCCTTCGATAGATTGAACCCGCGCCTCTGTAGGAGCGAGCTCGCTCGCGATGGACGTTAACGATTCAAGAGCGGACGCAGAGCGTCCAGAGAGGCGTTCCCACGCTGGAGCATGGGAACGATCAGAGGCTCCTACGTCTTAAGCGCTTTCTTCGGATAGATATCGTAGCGACTGGACTTGCCGTCCAGCGCATGGCTCGGTTTCGGCCCTTCGATGCAGGGCGCCTTACGCGGGCGTTTGACCACGACCCGGTGGCTGGCCAGTGCCAATGCGGCCTCAAGCAAGGCCGGAGCATCAGGATCATCGCCAACCAGCGGCCGGAACAGGCGCATTTCCTTCTTCACCAACGCAGTCTTCTCACGATGCGGGAACATCGGATCAAGGTAGATCACCTGCGGCGGCTCCCCTTCCCAATTGCGCATAACCTCGATCGAGTTGCCTTTGAGCAAACGCATCCGAGAGACAATAGGCGCCACCTCAAAATCCTGAAGCCCACGGGCCAGGCCATCCTCCAGTAACGCGCCGATCAGCGGCTGGCGTTCGATCAGGCTCATTTCGCAGCCCAGACTGGCCAGCACGAACGCGTCCTTACCCAGCCCTGCCGTGGCATCCAGCACCCTCGGGCGTACGCCTTGGGCTACGCCGACGGCCTTGGCGATCATTTGACCGCTGCCACCACCGTACAACCTCCGATGGGCCGCACCGCCCTCAACGAAGTCCACCCGTACGGGCCCCGGCGCATCCGGGCCGAGCTGTTGCAGCTGCAAACCCTGCTCCGTGACCTGTAAAGCGAACTCGGCATCGTCCATCAGCAACGGCAAGCCCAGTCGCTCGGCCCATTGCTCTGCTTGCGCGGCAGACGCTCCGGCTAGCGCCTCGACTTTGATGCGGCAGGCCGCTGGTTGCTCAATCATGGGGAAACACGCTCAAAAAATTAATGATCGGCAAAAACTGCCGATAAAAGAACTATCAGGCATTTTGCCAGAGCTGAGCGTCGACCGAGAGAAATGTCAGACATTCAACGCACATCGATAGGCTATATCTCGCGTCACGGCGACTACGGCCTGCGCAATTCCCAAGCACTGAGCGGCGTCAGCCACCTGTGGCAGGATTTTTTTGCCCAGGCGTTGGCCGATCAGAGGGGCGATGCCGCGAGTGTTGTCGGCGATAAAGCGCCGGTCGCGGTCGATGGCCCGATTGAACCAAGCGGCGGCACAGACCTGCTCACGCAAATCGTCACGCAACGCCATTGTGATGTTCAAGACACCCCGATCCGCCCGCCGGAGCCGTTATTCCTGCCAATTGCCGAGTTCGAAATGGATTTGGCAGACAAGCCGGCCATCCCGTTCCCGCCGGAAGAAATCGTCGCACAACAGCAGCAACAGGATTTCGAAAGCGGCTGGGTTCGCCCAATCGTGCTCAACGCTGGTCAGCCACTGCCCGAGCCCGGCTCGGCGCCGCAACCACGCGCGCTGCACCTGCCGATTGCCGAGTTCGAACTCGATCTTCTGGACAAACCGGCGACCCCGTATGCGCCAGAAGAACTCGTCGAGCAACAGAAACAATTCGACTTCGACAATGGCTGGGCACGCCCGCTGATCCTGCAAAACCTGCGCATCGCCGCCTAAGCCTCAGCCCCTGTCAGAAACCGCACGACAGCTCCTGGCCAATCAGCCTTTGAACAGCTGATTGATCTGCCCGAACGGCATGGCTTGGTCGGCAAAATCGAAGGTGCCTCGCCCGTGAACTTCCTGAGCCGCGGCATAGAAAGCGCCATAAGCCGCACGCGCCATTGCAGAACCGACGCTGATACGTTTGACGCCCATTTCGCTCAATTCAGCCACCGTAAGATGCACACCGCCCGACATCAATACATTGACCGGTTTGGGCGCCACGGCCCGGACCACCGCGAGGATTTCTTCTCGCGTGCGAAGCCCTGGGGCATACAGCACATCGGCGCCAGCTTCGGCGAATGCCTGCAAGCGGCGAATGGTGTCCGCCAGGTCAGGCTTGCCGTGCAGGAAGTTCTCGGCGCGCGCCGTCAGCATGAACGGGAACGGCAGACTGCGCGCCGCCGCGACCGACGCTTCGATCCGCTCGACTGCATGTAAAAAATCATAGATGGGATCGTCTTCGTGGCCCGTGGCGTCTTCAATCGAGCCGCCAACCACGCCGTCAGCCGCCGCGCGCAAGAGAGACTCGGCGCAACCTTCAGGTCTGTCGGAGAAACCGTTTTCCAGGTCAACTGCAACCGGAAGACTCGTTGCCCCCACAATCGCCCGGACATTTTCGAGGGTATTCTCCAGCGACAACGCACCGTCTGGACGGCCTCGAGAAAAAGCAAAACCGGCACTGGTGGTCGCCAACGCCGCATAGCCAAGACTGGCGAGCATTTTTGCTGAACCGGCATCCCACGGATTGGGAATCACGAAAGCCGTGTCACGCTCATGGAGTGCCTTGAAGGCTTGGGCACGAAGGGTTTGCGCATCCATTTGCTCGCTCCTGAAGAAGGGATTGGCCCACCTCAGAGCAAGCCGAGTTGCTCCGCAGCAGGCTCTCTGTATAGCTCAGGCAGCGCCGGCAAGCCAGGCAAACGCGCCATCAATTGTGCGTGAAAACGCTGCGCCAGTTTGGCGGCGAGAAGGTTGTCGGCAGTGTGCAGAAAGATATAGGGCGTGCGTCCCTCTTCGATCCAGACCGCGATCTTCTCGACCCACGGCAGCAAAAACGGATCATTCGCCTCAAGCTCGGGATGGCCGATAAAGCGCACTTGCGGAAATTGGGTGAAGGCCGCCGGACGTGGCGGCACTTTGGGCTTCTTCGATTGCGCATGCAGCACCGACGGATCGATCGAGGTGCAACTGAACAAAGCCCGAGGATCGAGGCAAATGCGCTCGACGCCACGGTCCAGCAAGAGCCGATTGAGCATCCGCTCGGCATCACCTTTGGTGAAGAACTCCCGATGCCGCACTTCAACGGCCAGCGGTCGTTCCAGCCCATCGATAAAACCGGCCAACTCCGCCAGACGCTGCGGCGAAAAGGTTGCCGGTAATTGCAGCCAGAGCGGTGAGACCCGTGCACCCAGCGGACTGAGCAATTGCAGGAAGGTCTCTGCGGCGGTCAATTGCTCGCGCAGGTCGCCGCCGTGGCTGATGTCGCCGGGGAACTTGGCAGTGAAGCGAAAGTGTTCGGGCATGGTCTCGGCCCAGCGCTGCACCGTCGTGGCAGCAGGACGCGCGTAGAAGGTGGTATTGCCTTCCACGGCGTTGAACACCTGAGAATACAGACCGAGAAACTCCGCCGGCCGCGCGCTTTCTGGATACAGGTACTCACGCCAGGCGTTTTCGCTCCAGGAAGGACAACCGAGGTAGTAGGGAAGCAGCATCAGATGTGCAGATCGAGCCCCAGCACTTCCATGTCCCATTCGACGAAACCGGCAGTGGTCAGGTAGCTGGCCAGGGCATCGGCAGTGCTTTTGCTCATGGCACGATGGAAAATCATGTCTTGCTGGCGGGCGGGGAGATTGCTGGTGCGACCAGCCGACGCTTGGGAGCGGGCGCTGAGCGGCGTATCGGCCTGGAGGTCCATCTCGCCATCGACATCCTCGACGCAGTCGTCGACCACCACATTGCCTGTGCGAGGCTTGCGCTTGATGGGGTAGGACTGAGATGAAAGGCCGTCTATACGCATAAGTGTATGCTCGGGATCAATGATGGCAATTTAGTCTCAGATAACCGACTACGCAAATGCCTGGTGATAACTAGAGCACAGAAAATGCAAAAGGTTTAAAAGCGGGCGGGAATTGGTGGGCAAACCTGACGATTGGCTGTGTTTGAGGCTTTCCTGTGGCGAGGGAGCGTGCTCCCGCGGCCCGGTCCGCGCTCGGGCGAAGCGGTCGCAAAACCGGCTGATGCGTTACACCTGCAAGAACGCGTTTGTAGATTTTAGGGCCGCTGCGCAGCCCGGCGGGAGCAAGCTCCCTCGCCACAACAAGCTCCCCCACAACAAGCCCTCTCACCACAACAGGACTTACCGCGCTTTGGGCGTCGCCACTTTGTCGCGCAAATACACCGGCTGCGCCTGTTCAGCAGGAACCGCCTCACCGCGCTCCCAGGCAAAACGAGCCAGGGTCAGCAGGTCTTTGGCATGGGGCAACATCCCGGCATCCTGGCCGCTCAGACTGACCTCAATTCGCTCGGCGTAGCCCCAACCGGTGCCCGCGCCAAACCACTCACCCTTGGCATCGGTCGGCAAGGCAGCCACTTCAGGTGGCAACACCGCTTCAGCCCCGACCAGACGCATTTCGCCGGCCGTTTCGCGATAGCAGCCCCAATACACTTCATCCATCCGCGCATCGATGGCCGCAGCGACCTGGCTTGCGCCATGCTCACGAAATGCCCGCTGAGCCAGCACGGCCAGATTGGACACCGGCAATACCGGACGCTCCAGAGCAAAGGCCAGCCCCTGAACCACACCAATGGCGATCCGCACACCGGTGAACGCACCCGGCCCACGACCAAACGCAATCGCGTCGACCGCTTGCAAGGTGGTTCCCGCCTCGGCCAACAGATCCTTGATCATCGGCAGTAGCTTCTGCGCATGCAGACGCGGGATCACCTCGTAATGGCTCGTAACCTTGCCGTCATGCAGCAAGGCAACGGAGCAAGCTTCAGTCGCGGTGTCCAGGGCCAGCAAGGTGCTCATCGGTGTTTCCATCGGTGTGAAAAAAGTGCGCCAGTATAAACAACAACGGCCCGCAAGCGGGCCGTTGAACGTGAAGCAAAATCAGACTTTTCAGTTCAGTGCTTCAAGCACCTTGCCGGTGATCGCTTCAACCGAGCCGACGCCCGCGATGTGGCTGTACTTCGGCTTACCCTGGCTTTCGGCCAGATTTTGGTAGAAAGCCACCAGCGGCTTGGTCTGGGAGTGGTAGACCGACAGGCGATGACGCACGGTTTCTTCAGTGTCGTCCTTGCGCTGCACCAGGTCTTCGCCGGTAACATCGTCTTTGCCAGCCACTTTCGGTGGGTTGTAGACGGTGTGGTAAACGCGGCCGCTGGCCTCGTGTACACGACGACCGGCGATACGCTGAACGATTTCTTCGTCATCGACAGCGATTTCAACCACGTGATCCAGTTCGACACCGGCCTTGACCAGTGCTTCAGCCTGCGGAATGGTGCGCGGGAAGCCGTCAAACAGGAAACCGTTGGCACAGTCGGCCTGGCTGATGCGTTCCTTGACCAGGTTGATGATCAGGTCATCGGATACCAGGCCGCCGCTGTCCATCACGCTCTTGGCGATCAGGCCCAGCTCGGTGCCAGCCTTGACGGCAGCACGCAGCATGTCGCCGGTGGAGATTTGCGGAATGCCGAATTTTTCGGTGATGAACTTAGCCTGAGTACCTTTACCGGCCCCGGGAGCTCCCAGCAGAATTACGCGCATCGATGTGCTCCTCAATTTTTTATTTAGATAACGTCAGATTTGCCTCGTGGGGCCAATCTCAAAATAGGGTCGTGGCCGCCCAAACGGCCAAAGGCTGATCAAGATACACAGCAGGCACGGACCACACAAGCCGCCGAAAGTAGCAGGAACCCGCGACAATGTTACCCCTGCGACGAGGTATTCCAAGTCGCAACCCCATAACAAAGTGTCGCCTGATAGCAGCGGTCGCCTCTCTAAAAGCGACCGCCAGGGTCATGCGTCAAGTCAATGAAGATAGCCGAAAAAGTGTCAGCCAGTATTGCGCAAACCGGCGGCAATCCCCGCCACAGACACCAGCAGCGCCTGTTCCAGCGGGCTGCCCTGCTTCGCGTCCTGTTGCCGCGAACGCGCCAGCAACTCGGCCTGCAATAGATGCAGCGGGTCCAGATAAGTGTTGCGCAAACGGATGAACTCAAGGGTATCAGGGCTATGTGCCATCAGCTGCGACTGGCCGGTCAAGCCCAACACCACGGAACAGGCCTGCGACAATAGGTCGCGTAAATGCGCACCCAAAGGTAGCAAGTCCGGCTCCACCAATCGCTCATCGTAAGACTGCGCGATCTCCGCGTCCGCCTTGGCCAGGACCATCTCCAGCATGTCGATGCGCGTACGGAAGAATGGCCACTGCTCACGCATCTGCGCCAGCAACTCGCCCTCACCACGCTCCAGCGCGTTGCTCAACGCGGTTTCCCAGCCCAGCCAGGCGGGAAGCATCAAGCGCGTCTGGGTCCAGCCGAAGATCCACGGGATCGCCCGCAAACTTTCGATGCCCCCGGCACGGCGCTTGGCCGGCCGACTGCCCAGCGGTAAACGGCCCAGTTCCTGCTCCGGCGTCGACTGACGGAAATACTCGACGAACTGCGGATTGTCCCGCACCACGGCGCGATAAGCGCTGACACCGTCTGCCGCCAATTCGTCCATCATCACTCGCCAGGCCGGTTCCGGCGGTGGAGGCGGTAATAAGGTGGCTTCCAGCACTGCCGCCAGGTACAGATTGAGGTTTTGCTCGGCAATGTCCGGTAGGCCGAACTTGAAACGAATCATTTCGCCCTGTTCCGTAGTGCGGAAACGCCCGGCCACCGATCCCGGTGGTTGCGACAAAATCGCCGCGTGGGCCGGGCCACCGCCGCGCCCTACCGTGCCGCCGCGACCATGGAACAACAGCAGCTCGACTTGCTGCTCGCGGCAGATGTCCACCAGCCTTTCCTGCGCGCGATATTGCGCCCAGGCCGCCGCCGTGGTGCCGGCATCCTTGGCTGAATCGGAGTAACCGATCATCACTTCCTGCGGTCCCTGCAACCGCGCGCGGTAGCCCGGCAGAAGCAACAGTTTCTCGATCACCGGGCCAGCGTTATCCAGGTCAGCGAGGGTTTCGAATAACGGCACAACCCGCATCGGCCGCAGCACGCCGGCCTCTTTGAGCAACAGTTGCACCGCAAGCACGTCGGAAGCGGCGCCTGCCATGGAGATCACATAGGAGCCAAGGGATGCAGCCGGCGCCGCAGCGATTTCCCGGCAAGTCGCCAGCACTTCCGCTGTCTCGCCGGACGGTTTGAAATACCCCGGCAGCAATGGTCGCCGATTGCTCAGTTCACGCATCAGGAACGCGATGCGCTCCTCCTCACTCCAGTCGCCATAGCGCCCTAGCCCAAGGTAATCGGTGATTTCGGTCATGGCGGCCGAATGCCGCGAGGAGTCCTGACGCACGTCCAGACGCACCAGGAACAAACCAAAGGTCACGGCGCGGCGCAAGCAGTCGAGCAGCGGACCATCAGCGATCACGCCCATGCCGCACTCATGCAGCGACTGGAAACAAAGCTCAAGGGGATCAAGCAGATCACGGTTGTTTTGCAACACGTCCGTAGTTGCCACGGTGGCGCCACTCAAGGACGCATGCGCCCAGTTGCGGGTCGCCCGCAAGCGCTCACGCAACTGCTTGAGCACGGCGCGATAGGGTTCCGCACTCTCCCCGGCCTTGGCGCGCAACTCGGCGCTGGCCTGTTGCATCGACAGCTCGGCGGCCAGCTGATCGATATCGCGCAGGTACAGGTCAGCGGCCATCCAGCGCGCCAACAGCAGCACCTCGCGGGTGACCGGCGCCGTGACATTCGGGTTGCCGTCACGGTCGCCGCCCATCCACGAAGCGAAGCGAATCGGCGCGGTTTCCAGGGGCAAACGCAGTCCGGTGGCGGCATGCAGCGCCTGGTCAGCCTTGCGCATGTAGTTGGGGATCGCCTGCCACAGCGAATGCTCGATCACCGCGAAACCCCACTTGGCTTCATCGACCGGCGTAGGTCGGGTACGGCGGATTTCTTCGGTGTGCCAGGCTTCGGCAATCAACCGCTGCAAGCGCTGCCGAATCTGCTCGCGCTCGGCGGTGGTCAGGTCGCGGTGATCCTGCGCCGCCAGTTGGTCGGCGATCGCATCGTATTTCTGGATCAAGGTGCGGCGCGCAACTTCGGTCGGGTGCGCAGTCAGCACCAACTCAATCTCCAGTCGCCCCAATTGCCGGGCCAACGACTCGGCGCTATGGCCTTCAGCGAGCAAGCGCGCCAGCAGTTCTGGCAACACCCGCGACTCGAACGGCGCCGGTTGCGACTCGTCGCGCCGATGAATCAACTGATATTGCTCGGCGATATTGGCCAGGTTGAGAAACTGATTGAACGCCCGCGCCACGGGCAGCAACTCGTCCTCGCTCAACTGATTCAGGCTAGCGCTCAGTTCAGCATCCGCCGAGCCACGGCGATCGGCCTTGGCACCCTTGCGAA
The DNA here is from genome assembly GCF_048515765.1 of Pseudomonas sp. H11T01. NCBI lineage: Bacteria > Pseudomonadati > Pseudomonadota > Gammaproteobacteria > Pseudomonadales > Pseudomonadaceae > Pseudomonas > Pseudomonas sp. H11T01. The sequence continues at coordinate 36,112 of NZ_JBLYED010000040.1, forward strand.
TCTGCTCGATCTTGTCGAGAAAGCCCTCCCCGTACTGTTCACGGATGGTGTTGCCCAACAGCTCACCCAACAGGTGAACATCTTCGCGCAAGCGTGCATCAATATCAGTCATCTATGTGTTCTCCAGCAGACTCGGGGCGGCTCGGAAGGCTCAAGAGTGCCGCTCGCGTCACGTTCTTACAAGTGCGCGACGAATCGACTGTAAACCTTGTGCAATAAAGCTAGTCTCACAGTAAGCCACACAACGGCTTATCACCGGCCCACGCCGGTCAGTCATCACTGCCTGCCACGAGCAGGTGACTATTGAGGTCGCTATGAAAATCCGTGAGCTCGCCCAACATTGGGAAGAAAATGCCAAAGGCCGCTTGACCAAGACCGGCTACACGATCCGTCTGGACGTAGAAGCCGCAGCCCGCCTGGCGGCGATTACTGACATGTACCCCAAACGGCAACCCGAAGAACTGCTCGGAGAACTGATCGGCGCCGCACTGGAAGAACTCGAAGCGAGCTTTCCCTACGTCAAAGGCTCGCATGTCGTCGCCACCGACGAAGAAGGTGATCCGCTCTATGAAGACGTCGGCCCTACGCCCCGTTTTCTCGCATTATCACGGCGCCATTTGCACGAGTTGTCCACTCGGACAGACAAGCAAAAGCACTGATTGCACCGTCTCTTCCCCTTCAAAAAAATCGGTATTCCTGAACCCGTTTCGGGTCAGGAATACCCTTGCGCGAGGTAAAAGCTCCCGCCTTAGAACCTTGTCCGCTCGGTCAACACTTTTTCAAGCGATTGGCCATTTTTTCTAAACTGAAAAAAAACCACCTTTTATAGATTGGGCTTTGTTTGCGCGACGTTTTACGAGGAAGCAGCCAGATCTTCGCGCTAACAGGCCTATTTATTTTTCTTCAGTGCAATCACACCTCTGTCGAACTTCCTGTCAAAAAAACATATTTAAAACAATCGATTGAATCATAAAGCACTACTCCCACAAGCACTCTTTCAAGTCGCCCCTCCCCTGCCACCTGTTATTTCTGACAGTAGGCAGTCATCTGCGAGCCGAGTAGAAGCTGCTCTCAAGCCGACATCAATGGCTTCAAGGAGAAGGAAGCAATGAGACAGCTGAAGGCATTTCTAGTGTTTTGTTTAACCACGATTCAGGTGGCATGTGTACAGACGAGTGCAGATCTGAATGTGGTCCCGACGGGTCAAACGAGCGATGTATTAGCAATTAACTCATCCACAACCGACATGAAACAAACCAACCCTGCTTCAGCATCTAGAGAGATCCCACTCACAGGAGCGAAGCCTGTCTCTCTCGATGATGACGCCATTCCCACCAACGCCGCCTTGCCGCTGGCGGGAGTTAATCAGCGACCTGTAGTCGGGATCAAAACCGCATTGCTGGTAGCTGCTCGTTGGCGTGGCGATCGTGAACTGGACATGCAATCACTCTATGCATCCAGTTTCTCAGAGCAACCACGCTCGCTCAGCGACTATTTGCTAAAAGCCTCGGGTGGCCGATTAATACTCAAAGGGACAACGATAAAGGCCGAGTTTGCTGAGCCTGCACCATCCGGTGGGTTCTACGACGAAATCAGAGAGGCTCAAAAAGCTGCACGGGCACAAGGTATTGAGCCCAATGATTACGATTACTTCTTCGTCGTCCACAATAATGGCGTTGGTGGTGCACAAGGCCAGATGCCGGGAAACAAGATTGTTCTCCGCGACCAGCCGTATGCCGGCCACTACTTATGGGCACATGAATTTGGACATAACCTGGGGTTTAGCCATGAGTCAACTTTCGGCGGTCTCTTCGACACCTATATAAATTGCCCCTTGCGCGGGTCCGAGGTCTCGGCCCTCACTGGATGTGGCACAAAACGCTACGGTGACACTGGCGACCCTGTGCAAGGAAGTAACGGCATACAATCGCTCTACCCTGCAAACAATCGCTGGTATGCAGGCTGGCTGGATCAGTCGCAAGCCGCAGTCGTCAACAGTACTGGCCTCTATGGTCTCGGTGTACTGGGCGGCGCTGGGCCACAACTGTACTTGATCAATCGGGGAGCAAACGCAGCCCCCCAGCAAATTGCTCTCGAACTCCGCCAGCCCAGTCCTCCGTACGACAACTTCGCAGCAACAGATAACCGAGTCACGGGTGTCTGGGCGAGGTACACCACCATGGGTGGCAGGGTCGATAACGTACAACTCGACGGCACCCCGGAAACCGCCACGACGACAGACCCAACCTTGCAACCCGGTCGGATTCTAAAAGATGAAGCGGCCCGTATCAGCGTCAAGGTGTGTAAAGCCAATAACCTTGGCTCGGTCGTGGCCGTAGCGGTCAATGGAGAAACGTTGCCTGAATGCTCCTCTGTCCCGGCAAAACCACGCATTCTGACTCCGCAGGATGGGGACGTGACGGATCGCACCTTGGTCATCAGTGGGACCAGCCGTCCAGGCGCACTCGTTGCGGGCTTCATCCACAATACTCAGGACGCAGAATTGTTAAACACATATGCGGACGCTTGGGGTGATTGGTCAGTCAAAACGAAGATGCTCCCCTCAGGTAAATACGAGGTAAAAGTGAAGCAAGGCATGGTCACTGGATCGCCATTTGAAATAATAAATATTGAGTTACGGTAGAGCTTGTCCCAGTTCCTGACCTCCCACAAAAAACAAGCAAGTTAAAAGAGAAGCCAATGGACGCTATTCGTTAAGCACCCGCATCAAACAGGAGTTTGATCGGCCGGCCTTTAAACGTTTGACCGATCAAACCCGCAGCTCTTCTTCCGTTCGATTATCGCCCAAAACCCGCCATGGCCGATTGAATCGCTTTGACCATCCACCGCACCATTCCCCGCACCGACATAAACCAATAACAACAGGTTCGACCCCATGACCCAGCGCCCTGCCCGCTCCGGCTGATCCAGCCCGCTCGTCCTTCAATTCGACACTTTTGTCTGCAACCCGACGTTGCGGCAGCGCCCTGCTTCATCCCTAACAATTAGAGAATCCGATCACATGAAGCCATTCACCTCTTTCCCAGCCACTCCTTACGCTTTGCTGACCATAGCGCTGGCGAGCGCGGCATTGCCGGTCATGGCCGAGGAATCCGGCTTTCTCGAAGACGCCAAGGTCAACCTGAACCTGCGCAATTTCTACATCAATCGTAACTTCACCGACCCGACCAAGACTCAGCGCAAGGCCGAAGAGTGGACCCAGAGTTTCATCCTTGATGCCAAGTCCGGATTCACCCAGGGCACCGTCGGTTTCGGTATGGATGTGCTCGGCCTGTACTCGCTGAAACTCGACGGCGGACGCGGCACCGGAGGTACGCAGCTGCTGCCGCTCGACCACGATGGTGAACCGGCCGATAACTTCGGTCGCTTGGGCGTGGCCTTCAAGGCGAAGCTTTCCCAGACCGAATTGAAAGTTGGCGAATGGATGCCGGTGTTGCCGATCCTGCGTTCGGACGATGGTCGTTCGCTGCCACAGACGTTCCGTGGCGGTCAGATCACCTCGAAGGAAATCGACGGTCTGACGCTCTATGGCGGCCAGTTCCGCGCCAACAGCCCGCGTGACGACAGCAGCATGAGCGACATGTCGATGACCGGCAAAGCGGCGTTCACTTCCGACCGCTTCAACTTTGAGGGCGCCGAATACGCCTTCAATGAAAAACGCACCCAGATCGGTCTGTGGAACGCCGAACTCAAGGACATCTACAGCCAGCAATTCCTCAACCTGATCCACACTCAGCCCTTGGGTGACTGGACTCTGGGCGCCAACCTGGGCTTTTTCTACGGCAAAGAGGACGGCAGCGCCCGGGCCGGCGATCTGGACAACAAGACCTGGTCCGGGCTGTTCTCGGCCAAGTACGGCGGCAACACCTTCTATGTGGGCCTGCAGAAAGTCACCGGCGACAACGCCTGGATGCGGGTCAACGGCACCAGCGGCGGCACCCTGGCGAACGACAGCTACAACTCCAGCTATGACAACGCCAAGGAAAAGTCCTGGCAGCTGCGCCATGACTACAACTTCGCCGCCATGGGCGTACCCGGCCTGACCCTGATGAACCGCTACATCAGCGGCGACAATGTCCACACCGGGACCATCACCGACGGCAAGGAATGGGGTCGCGAGAGCGAACTGGGCTACACCGTGCAGAGCGGCGCCCTGAAAAATCTCAACTTCAAATGGCGCAACTCGACCATCCGCCGCGACTACAGCAACAACGAGTTCGACGAGAACCGAGTGATTGTGAGCTATCCGATTAGTTTGCTGTAAGCCACAAACAGCTTCGCGGGCAAGCCCGCTCCCACAGCGCTTGCGCTGACCTTGTGGGAGCGGGCTTGCCCGCGAAAGCGATTTATCTGTCACTCAAAACCCTGGGTTATTCCCGCGATTCAACCCCCAACTCATCCCACACCGATTCAGCCAGGTGAAAGGTCGCGTTGGCGGCCGGAATGCCGCAGTAGATTGCGCTCTGCATCAGCACTTCCTTGATCTCGGCGCGGGTCACGCCGTTGCTGGCGGCAGCACGCAGGTGCAGCTTGAGTTCTTCATTGCGGTTCATGCCGATCAGCATGGCGATGGTGATCAGGCTGCGGGTATGCCGAGGCAGGCCCGGGCGGGTCCAGATATCACCCCAGGCATGGCGGGTGATCATTTCCTGAAACTCTGAATTGAACTCGGTGAGGGCGTTCAGGCTGCGGTCGACATGGGCATCGCCAAGGACCGCGCGACGCACTTGCAGGCCTTCGTCATAACGTTGTTTCTCGTCCACGAGCCGCTCCTTAAATACGCTTTTCGGCTAACAGAAAGGCTAATACCCGGTCACTGAACGCAGCGCCAGCCTGGACGTTGGACAAATGCGCAGCGTAGAACTCAGCGTATTCGCAGCCCTGTACATGCTCTTGAATAAAGTGCCCGCCCGACGGCGGCGTAACCGCATCTTCAGTGCCGCAAATCACCAGCGTCGGCACCTTGATCAAAGACAATTGCTCGCGAAAATCAGCATCACGCACCGCTGCGCAATTGGCGGCATAGCCTTGCGGTGAGGTGGCCGCGAGCATGTCGGTGATCTGTTTCGCCTGTTGGGGATTGGCCTGGGCGAAGTCCGGAGTGAACCAGCGGGCAATCGAGGCATCACGCAAGGCAACCATCGCCGCAGGACCGTCGCGCAGCACGGTTTCGATCCGTGGGTTCCACACGGACGGATCGCCGATTTTCGCGGCGGTGTTGCAGACCACCAGTTTGCGCAGACGCTCGCCGGCATTGATCCCCAGCCACTGGCCGATCAACCCGCCCATGGACAAACCACAGAAATGCGCGCGCTCAATATGCAAGGCGTCGAGCAGCGCCAGTACGTCATGGCCCAGTTGCTCGATGCTGTAAGGCCCCGGCGTCACCAGTGAACGACCGTGGCCGCGCGTATCGAAACGCAGCACCCGGAAATGTTCGGCAAAGGCCGGGATCTGGAGATCCCACATGTACAGATCAGTGCCCAGCGAGTTGGACAGCACCAGCACTGGCGCATCTTCCGGGCCATCGAGTTGGTAGTTCAGTTCGCCATCGGCGAGTTGTACGAATCCCACAGCAGTCTCCTTCAGGCATTCAAAGCAAAATGTTCAGCCACCGCTCGCTCAACCCAAGTATGGGCCTGACCGAGGTAATGGGCGGGGTCCAGCAGACGATCAAGTTCATCGGCTGAAAGTTGGGCGCTCACCTGGGGTTCATCACCGAGCACCGCGCGCAGGTGGCGCTGCTCAGCGACGGCCCGCTTGCAGCATTGTTCGAGCAGATGGTGAGCCGTATCGCGGCCCACGCGCTGGGCAAGGACGATACTCACCGCTTCGGCGAGTACCAGGCCCTGAGTCAGGTCGAGGTTTTTCGCCATGCGCTCGGCGTCGACCTCCAACCCTTCAGCCACCAGCAAGGCTTGTTTCAAGGCACCGGAGACCAGGCAACAAATCTCCGGCAGGGTTTCCCATTCGGCATGCCACAGACCCAGGCTGCGTTCATGCTCCTGGGGCATCGCACTGAACAGCGTCGCGAGCAAACCCGGCACCCGGGTCGCAGCGCCGATCAATACTGCAGCGCCCACCGGATTGCGTTTATGCGGCATCGTCGACGACCCGCCCTTGCCCGGCGCGGCAGGTTCGAAAACCTCCGCCGCCTCGGTCTGCATCAACAGGCTGATGTCGCGACCGAGCTTGCCCAGGCTGCCGGCGATCAGGCCCAGCACCGCCCCGAACTCCACCAGTCGATCGCGCTGGGTGTGCCAAGGCTGTTCCGGAAGAGCGAGTTGCAGTTCCTGCGCCAGCGCCTCGGCAATCGGCATGGCCTGCTCACCGAGGGCCGCGAGGGTCCCGGAAGCACCGCCGAATTGCAGCACCAGCAGACGCGGTTTGAGTTCCTGCAAACGTCGTCGGCTGCGGGTTACGGCCCCCAGCCAACCGGCGATTTTCATACCTAGAGTCACCGGCGTCGCATGTTGCAGCCAGGTGCGCCCGGCCAGCGGCGTGGCCACATAGCGCTCGGCCTGAATCACCAGGGCGTCACCGAGTCGCGCCAGTTCACTGTCAATCAACTGCAAGGCGCTGCGCAGTTGCAGCACCAGGCCCGTGTCCATCACATCCTGGCTGGTCGCTCCCAGATGCACATAACGTTCGGCTTCGGCGTCCTGGGCGGCGATCCGTTTGCCCAGTGCCTTGACCAGCGGGATCGCCGAGTTCCCCGCCGTGGCAATTGCCTCGCCCAGCGCGAAGAAGTCGTAATGCTCTGCCCTGCATGCCGCTTCAATCGGCGCGACGGCGGTCTGCGGAATCAACCCGACCCGCGCCTCGGCCCGCGCCAGCGCCGCTTCGAAATCGAGCATGGCCTGTACCCGGCCCTGATCGCAGAACACTTCACGCATATCGCGGGCAGTGAAATAGGCATCGAACAATTGATTGCTCGGTCGTTGCATAGGGGGTTCCTTACGCGGCGCGCGCCGGACTCAGGCGCGCGCCGACAGCTCAAAGATCGTTATGCAGATACGCCGCCTGTTTCGGCAGACGCAGGCTAAACAGGAAAGCGACCGCCATCATCACCGTCACGTACCAGTAGAAGGAGTTTTCCATACCTACCGATTTCAGGCTCAAGGCCACGTACTCCGCCGAACCACCGAAGATCGCGTTTGCCACCGCGTATGCCAGGCCTACCCCCAGCGCACGGACTTGCGGCGGGAACATTTCGGCTTTCACCAGGCCGCTGATCGAGGTGTAAAAACTCACAATCGCCAGTGCCAGGGTAATCAGCCCAAACGCCATGAATGGATTGGTCACAGACTTCAAGGTCAGCAGGATCGGCACGGTGAACAGCGTTCCCAGGGCGCCGAACCAGAGCATCGAGTTACGCCGGCCGATCTTGTCCGCCAGCATGCCGAAAAATGGCTGCATGCACATATAAAGGAACAGTGCGCCGGTCATGATGTAACTGGCGGTCTTGGCGGGCATCCCGGCGGTGTTAACCAGGTATTTCTGCATATAGGTGGTGAAGGTGTAGAAAATCAGCGAACCACCTGCGGTGTAGCCGAGCACGGTAATAAATGCGGCAGTGTGGTTTTTGAACAGCGCAGCGATGCTGCCAGCGTCCTTGTTTGCGCGCATTTCCTTGCTGGTGGTTTCTTTCAGCGAACGACGCAGGAACAACGAAATCAATGCCGCCATCGCACCGACCACAAACGGAATCCGCCAGCCGTAGGCTCGCAGGTCGTCCTCGGTCAGGAACTGTTGCAGGATCACCACCAACAACACCGCCAGCAGTTGGCCGCCGATCAATGTCACGTACTGGAACGAAGCGAAGAAACCGCGCTGGCCCTTGAGCGCGACTTCGCTCATGTAGGTCGCGGTGGTGCCGTATTCACCGCCCACCGACACGCCCTGAATCAGGCGGGCCACCAGCAGCAGGATCGGCGCCCAGACGCCGATGTCCTTGTAAGTCGGCAAGCAGGCGATCAACAGTGAGCCGGCGCACATCATCAGCACCGAAATCATCATGGAGTTCTTGCGCCCGTGCTTGTCGGCCACCCGGCCGAACAGCCAGCCGCCGATGGGGCGCATCAAAAACCCCGCGGCGAACACTCCGGCGGTGTTAACCAGTTGCACCGTGGGGTTGTCGGAGGGGAAAAACGCCGGGGCGAAATAGATTGCGCAGAAGGCGTAAACGTAGAAGTCGAACCATTCGACCAGGTTGCCGGAAGAGGCACCGACAATCGCAAAAATCCTTTTGCTGCGCTCTTCGCCGGTGTAGTAGCTCGTTGTTGTTGTCATGGTTTTTCACTCTTTGGGGACAGTGAGAGTCTAGACATACTTTGCAACAGCCCCTTTCCGTATTGCCTGAGAGATCGTTCCCACGCTCCCGCGTGGGAATGCATCCCGTGACGCTCTGCGTCACATCAAGAGCGGACGCAGAGCGTCCATGGCGGCATTCCCACGCAGAGCGTGGGAACGATCACTCAGTAATCGAAAAACACCGTCTCGGCATCCGTCCCCTGCAGAATCACATTCCACTGATACGTGCCCGACGCATCCGCCTTGGCCAGCAGCGTACTGCGGCGCTCTGCCGGGACACATTCCAGCAGCGGGTCGGCGGCGTTGGCCGGTTCGCCGTCAAAGTAGATGCGCGTCAGCAAGTGTTTGACCAACCCGCGAGCGAACACCAACACCACCAGATGCGGCGCCTGTGTCGTGCCTTCAAGGCCCGGTACCGTGCCTGGCTTGATGGTGGTGAAACGGAAACGCCCTTCTGCGTCCACCGGCACCCGGCCAAAGCCTTCGAAGTTCGGGTCCAGGGGTTTGTCCTGGTCGTCTTCGACATGGTGATATTTGCCGACAGCGTTGGCTTGCCAGACTTCCAGCATTGCATCGTTGACGAAATCGCCGTTGCCATCGATGACCTGCCCGGTGATCGCTACGCGCTCGCCCAGGGTCTCGGGCGTGGTCAGGTCTTCACGGTTCAGCCAAGTCAGGCCGATGTGGTAATACGGGCCGACGGTGTGTGAAGTGGTCGCAGTGAGCGTCATCTTATTTCTCCATCGGCGTGGCTTCGCGGCCGCGCAAAACGATGTCCCAGCGATAACCGAGGGCATAGGAAGGGATGGTTTTTTCCAGGTCGAAGCTGGCGATCAAACGCTCTTTGGCGCGGGTATCGGGTACACAGTTGTAGATCGGGTCGTAGGCCAACAACGGGTCACCGGGGAAATACATCTGGGTCACCAAGCGCGTGAGGATGCTCGGGCCGAACAGCGAAAAGTGGATATGCGCCGGGCGCCACGCGTTGTGGTGGTTGCCCCATGGGTAGGCGCCAGGCTTGATGGTCTGGAACTGGTACCAGCCATCCGCGTCGGTAACGGTGCGGCCGGTGCCGGTGAAGTTCGGGTCCAGAGGCGCATCGTGCAGATCGCGGTCATGGTTGTAGCGACCGGCAGCGTTGGCCTGCCAGATTTCCACCAGAATCCCTGGCACCGGCAGGCCATCTTCATCCAGCACGCGGCCGTGAATGATGATCCGCTCACCCAGTGGTTCGCTTTCATGCTGGGCGGTCAGGTCGTTGTCTTTGTCTTGCAGGTACTCAGCGCCGATGGTCGGGCCGGTGATTTCCGACAACGAATGGGGCAAAAACGCCAAAGGTTTAGACGGTGAGCGACTGTTGGTGGATTTGTAGGCCGGGTGCAGGTATTCCGGCTGAGTGCCCGCTTGCGGGCGACGGTAACCAGGCTTGTCAGTCATGAAGCACTCCTCTTTTCTTGTTAGTCAGCAGCGACGCATCAAACGCGCTCGATCGCCAAAGCCAGGCCCTGACCTACACCGACACACATGGTCGCCAGGCCTTTCTTGCCGCCGGTCTTTTCCAGATGATGCAGCGCGGTCAGCACCAGTCGCGCACCGCTCATGCCCAACGGGTGGCCCAAGGCGATGGCGCCGCCGTTCGGGTTGACCTGCGCAGCGTCATCGGCCAGACCCAGTTCACGCAGCACCGCCAAGCCCTGGCTGGCGAAGGCTTCGTTGAGTTCGATCACGTCGAAATCACTGACAGCCAGACCCAGACGCTCGGTCAATTTGCGCACCGCCGGCACCGGGCCAATACCCATGACCCGTGGCGCGACACCGGCGCTGGCCATGCCCAATACCCGAGCGCGAGCGGTCAGGCCATGTTTCTTCACGGCTTCGGCCGAGGCCAGAATCAACGCCGCCGCACCGTCATTCACACCCGAGGCATTGCCAGCGGTGACGGTCTTGTCCGGGCCATTCACCGGTTTGAGTTTGCTCAGGGTTTCCAGCGAGGTGTCGGCGCGCGGATGCTCGTCCTGCTCGACCACGCTCTCGCCCTTTTTGTGGGCAATACGCACCGGGACGATTTCTTCAGCGAAGAACCCGGCGGCTTGTGCGGCCGCAGTACGTTGCTGACTGCGCACGGCGAAAGCGTCCTGATCGGCGCGGGAAACCTGGTAGTCATCGGCGACGTTGTCGCCAGTCTGCGGCATCGCATCGACGCCGTATTGGGCCTTCATCAACGGGTTGATAAAGCGCCAGCCGATGGTGGTGTCTTCCAGCTTCATGTTGCGCGAGAACGCCGCGTCAGCCTTGCCCATGACGAAGGGCGCGCGGGACATCGACTCGACGCCGCCAGCAATCGCCAACTCCATCTCGCCGCTGGCAATCGCCCGAAATGCAGTACCGATGGCGTCCATGCCCGAAGCGCAGAGACGGTTGAGCGTCACGCCTGGAATGCTCTCCGGCAAACCGGCCAGCAACAAGGCCATGCGTGCGACGTTGCGGTTGTCCTCACCGGCCTGGTTGGCGCAGCCGAGGAACACCTCGTCCACCGCGTTCCAGTCCACCGAAGGGTTGCGCTCCATCAGCGCCTTGATCGGCACGGCGGCCAGATCGTCCGCACGCACGGCCGCCAGACCACCGCCGAAACGACCGATGGGGGTGCGGATCGCATCACAGATAAAGACTTCGCGCATCAGGCTTCTCCCGGTGCTTGGCCGTGGGCCGCTGCAGTACGTGCTTCGAGATCACGCAACGCGGTCAGCTCGACTTCGGTCGGTTCGGCGGTGTGCTCAACCTGATCGGCGAAACGAACGGCCCAACCGGTCGCCGCGATCACCTGCTCGCGGGTCACACCCGGATGCAGCGCGGTGACCACAAACTCGTGGCTGACAGCTTCCGGCTCCATGATGCACAGGTCGGTAATGATCCCGACCGGCCCGGCGCCCGGCAGGCCGAGGCGTTTGCGCGAATCGCCGCCTTCGCCATGGCCGACCGAAGTAATGAAGTCGAGTTTGTCGACAAACGAACGCACCGACTGTTTGAGGATGATCAACACGCTTTTCGCCGAACCGGCGATCTCAGGCGCGCCACCGGCACCGGGCAGGCGGACTTTCGGATGGTGATAGTCGCCCACCACCGTGGTGTTGATATTGCCGAAGCGGTCGACCTGCGCGGCACCGAGGAAGCCGACGTCAATGCGCCCGCCTTGCAGCCAGTAGCGAAAAATCTCACCGGTCGGTACGACAGTGTCGGCGGTTTCCGCCAGCTCGCCGTCACCAATCGACAGCGGCAACACAGTCGGTTTGGCGCCAATCGGGCCGGACTCGTAGATCAGTACCACGTCTGGCGAGGAGGTCAGCCGCGCCAGGTTGGCCGCCTTGGAAGGCAGGCCGATACCGACGAAGCACACCGAACCATTCTTCAAACGGCGGGCAGCGGCGACGGTCATCATTTCATTGGTGGAGTAAGTCATTATTTAGCCTCCGAAGCGCGGGCCAGCTTGGCCTGGAATTCACTGAAGTCAGCGCTGCCGTGGATGTATTCGTTGATCCAGGCGGTGAAGGTTTCGCGGTCGCGGGCAATCGCGTCCCAGGCCTGATAGAAACGGTTGTCACGCTCGGTGTAACCGTGGGCGTAGGACGGATGCGCGCCACCCGGCACGTGGCAGACGGCGCTCAAGGCCCAGGTCGGCAATACGCAGGCATTCATTGGTGCCTTCAGGTCGTCGACGATTTCTTCGACGGTGACGATGCAGCGTTTGGCCGCCAGCGCCGCTTCTTTCTGTACGCCAAGGATGCCCCAGAGCAGCACATTGCCTTTGCGGTCGGCTTTCTGAGCATGAATCACCGTGATATCCGGGCGCACCGAAGGCACCGCCGCCAGCACTTCACCAGTAAACGGGCAAGTGACGCTTTTGATCAGCGGGTTGACCTTCGGCAAGTCGGAACCGGCGTAGGCTCGCAACACCGCGAACGGCAGACCGGAGGCACCGGCAACGTAGGCATTGGCGAGGTCGGCGTGGCTGTGTTCTTCGATCTCCAACGGGTGCGGCCACTGCCTCTCGACGGCGTCACGCAGACGGTGCAGAGAACCGACGCCTGGGTTACCGCCCCAGGAGAAAATCAGCTTGCGAGCACAGCCGGCACCGATCAACTGGTCGTAGATCAGGTCAGGCGTCATCCGCACCAGGGTCAGGTCTTTCTTGCCCTGGCGAATGATTTCATGACCCGCCGCTGTCGGGATCAGGTGAGTGAAGCCTTCGAGCGCGACGGTGTCGCCGTCGTTGACGAATTGCTTCACCGCGTCGTGCAGCGAAAGGATTTCAGCCATGGAGTGGGCTCCCGATTTTCAGTAAACCAACGTGGAAGAAAAAGGCGCGATGAACAGCGCCGGAGTGACTGAAGATTAAGCCTTGGAAAAACGTCAAACAATCCGATAATCGACTAAGCGTTCGTTTATCGAACATATTGTTGTCAGGCTAACGATCAACCACCCTCTTATCAGGTCGCATCCGCATGGCTGACCATGCCCTTGATCACCACCGCCGTGGTCGCCAGCGCCGCTGGAATCACCAGTGCAGTCAGCACTTGCTCGAAGTTCCAGCCCAGGCCCAACAGCGTCGCGCCCATCCAGGCACCGAGAATCGCGCCAAAACGACCGATCCCGAGCATCCACGACACGCCAGTCGCCCGGCCTTGAGTCGGATAGAAGCGCGCTGCCAGTGAAGGCATCGCCGATTGCGCGCCGTTGACGCACATGCCCGCGACCAGCACCAGGGTCGCCAACAGCGTGATGTTGCCCAGGCTCTGCCCTACTGCGTAGGCAAAGACCCCGGCCATCAAGTAGAAAATGCCGATAACTTTGTGCGGATTGAACCGATCCATCGCCCAACCCACGGCCACCGCGCTGAGTACTCCGCCGAACTGGAACAGTGCTCCGATAAACGCCGCCTGCTCCATGCTCGCGCCGCTGTCACGCATCAACGTCGGCAGCCAACTGGTCAGCAGATAGACGATGACCAACCCCATGAAATAGGTCAGCCACAACAGCAAGGTCCCAGTGCTGTAAGTCCCGGAGAAAATGACTGCGAACACGTTGCGGGCTTTTACGGTTTTCTGCTCTGGCACGCTGAAGCTGGCGGCCTGGGCGACGGTCGCAGGATCGATCGGTGCCAACGCTTTGCGCACTTTGTCCGCGCCGCGATTGCGCACCACCAGATACCGCGCCGACTCGGGCAGCCAGAGCAACAAGACCACCGACAGGATCAATGGCAGGATTCCGCCGATCATCAACAGACTGTGCCAGCCGAACGCCGGAATCAGCTTGGCCGAAATGAAACCGCCACCGGCCATGCCCAGGTTGAACCCGCAAAACATACTGGTGACCAGCAGCGACTTATGCCGCTCGGGGGTGTACTCGGACAGCAGCGTGGTGGCATTTGGCATGCCGGCACCCAAGCCCAGTCCGGTCAAAAAGCGCAGTATCAACAGTTGGTCAACATTGCTGCTGTAGGCCGATGCCAAGCTGAATGCACCGAACAACAGCACCGCCCCCACCAATACGACTTTGCGACCAAAACGGTCGGCCAGCGGGCCGGAGCCCAGAGCGCCGAAGACCATGCCAATCAGCGCCGCACTCATCACTGGACCGAGGCTGGCACGATCAATCCCCCAATCCTGCGACAGCGCTGGTGCAATGAAGCCCATGGCAGCGGTGTCCAGGCCGTCAAGAAAGACAATCAGAAAACACAGGATGACGACCCGCCACTGATAGCGGGACAGCGGTTGGGCATTGATGAAGGACTGCACGTCGAGGCAGGTCCCTACAGCAGACTGAGGCTGATTCATTATTTTTATTCCACACAAGATGCGCAGGCGAACAGGTGCCGGCAACGGCCAGCGGTTTCACAAAAGGGGCAATACCGGAGTCAGGCGACCCAGGCTCGAAGGCTGAACCGGTGCAGGCAACGGCAGGCGGAGAAAGTGCTCATGGCGGGGTTGGCCTCTTCATTATTATTGGGTCGCCGCCCGGCTGATGGCAGTTAACCCACATCGCCGGATGACGCTGCCGCGACATTAATGAAGCAGGGGAAACAGCGTCAATTCGCCAAACCCGTATCTGTGCGTTTACCGAACAGATACGGGTCTGATGCCCCTAGGCAAACAACTGCGCGCTCAGGTCGCGGCTGGCGCTCAGCAGGCCGGGCAGAAAACGCTGTTCAAGCTCATTGCGGCTCACGCGCCCGGCGTGGGTGCTGACGTTCAATGCCGCCAGCACTTGTCCGGAAGCGTCGTACACCGGTACGGCGATCGAACGCAGGCCCTGCTCGAGTTCTTGGTCGACAATGCACCAACCTTGCTGACGGACCTGTTGCAGGCATTCGAACAGCGCTTCAGGGGTGTGCAAAGTGCGACTGGTTTTGGCTTGCAACTCGGCGTGCTCGAGATAGTCGTGAAGCGAGGCATCGTCAAGCGCTGCCAGCAGGATCCGTCCCATGGAGGTGCAGTAGGCCGGCAGACGCCCGCCCACTGACAGGTCAACAGAGATCAGTCGCTGGGTCGTCGCCGAGCGGGCGATATACAGAATGTCATCGCCTTCCAGCGTAGCCATGTTACAGGCCTCGTGAAGTTGCTCGCTCATGCGGTCCAGATAAGGCTGAGCCGAAACCGCCAACGGCGTCGAGGACAGGTAGGCATGGCCCAGGGTCAACACTTTGGGCAGCAGTGAGTAGGTGCGGCCATCAGTGGTCGCGTAACCGAGTTTGATCAACGTATGCAGACAACGGCGCACCGCCGCCCGGGGGATTTCCGTACGGTGACTGATCTGCGCGATGGTCAGATGGCGCTTGCGCTCCTGGAAGGCCTGCACCACCGCCAAGCCCCGCGCCAGGGAGGTCATGAAATCCGGATCGCCGGTGAATGCCTGGATTCGCTTGGCCGGTGAGGCAACGATTGGCGGGGCCACTGAAGCGAAAGAGTTGCGTAATTGATCGTTCATTTCAGTTCCTTTCCACACAGGTCGACATCTATTACAGGCTGCTGCGTGGTCGGTACACAAGCCACCGGCAGTCAACGTTGGGCGATTATCGAACCATCAACCGATAATCGCAATTGCGCCTTGGCGGCGGGGCGGTGGTTTTCTTCTCAGGCACCTTCATGCCCGCAAGCGCTGATTGACAAGAATTCACATTTTTTGAAGGGAACCAACACCCCTTGGAAGTCAGCTTCTTACCACGCGCGACTTGTACGTTTTATTGCCGCCAGAAAACAGACAGCAACACCGCGCCAGCAAAATGTGTACTTGCTGACAAAACTTCCCGGTAACAAAACCCTCATACAAAGTTGACGGCTTTTAACTTCTTGGCGATAGTGTTATTCAGATCGACCGCTATAATGCATCATGTGATGACCGCGGTTTCTCTATACCATCGGATCCAATCACCAGGCTGCGCACATTCCAATGGCGCTTCCTGCAGTAAACGCTTGGCGGCTCTTCAAATGCCCTGTCAACGCGCTTGCAAGAAAGGAAAACTGTTTCACGGCAGCTGTTCTTCTCTGGTGCCGTGGCCGCATTCAACAAGGATGCTGTTTACCCGATCGTTTCAAAAGCCGAGCCTTTATTGGCCTTGCCTGTGAGGCGATTTGATAAACATCAGTGTTGCACTGCGTATCACCAGGATTTATCTCAACTCAATTAGGTAACAATGTGACGAAAGACGAACTGCGCGCGGAACTTGAGCGCCAGGAACAACGTTACAAGGAAGTTTACGGCGGGGAAGTCACCACCTACGCCGCCCAGCCCGAACCAGAACGCAAACCCTGGCGTAAACGTGCCAGCATTCTCGATCAGGCTTTTACTCAAGAGCTGCAGAAAATGGAAAAGGAACTCAAAGCCGAAGAGCCATGACGGCTTGGGCTTGAATCCTTCAGGGCTGGCCACGTCCCTGCCAGATAAAAGCTGGCCGGATCGTCGACCCCTATTCCGCTCGCTACAAGCGAACGGCTGCTACCTCAACCCAACCGGATGAGGCAAATAGCTCGCGGCTAGCCTTCCATTTGAATTCTATATAAATGTTTCAACCTCTCGTCGTGTCGAAGAAATCATTCTGATTTTCGATCATCAGCAACAAAATCAATAGGTTGCCAAAGCCCGAAAAAACCTGGGCTGCAGGGTCTTCCTGCAATCTAATTCGTTGAAGAATGTTACCGATGAGCAGCAAGTGCATTGATTACCTGGGTTTTCTGGCATAATCGCGCCCCCTTACGACCGGGTCAGAAAACCTTCATGATCGATTTATTCAGCGGACTAGATGCTTGGGTGCTTGTGAGCCTCTTGCTCGCCCTGGCCTTTGTCCTCGCCTTCGAGTTCATCAACGGCTTTCATGACACTGCTAACGCGGTGGCCACTGTTATCTACACCAAAGCCATGCCGCCTCATTTGGCCGTGTTCTTTTCCGGTGTCTTCAACTTTCTCGGCGTGTTGCTCGGCGGAGTCGGCGTGGCCTATGCAATCGTCCACTTGTTGCCGGTGGAACTGCTGATCAATGTGAACACCGGCCACGGGCTGGCCATGGTGTTCTCATTACTCGCCGCCGCGATCACTTGGAATCTGGGCACCTGGTACTTCGGTATCCCGGCCTCCAGCTCGCATACCTTGATCGGTTCGATCCTCGGCGTAGGCCTGGCGAATGCACTGCTCAACGATATCCCGCTGGCGGATGGCGTGAACTGGCAAAAAGCGATCGATATCGGCGCGTCCCTGGTGTTCTCGCCGGTCGCCGGATTTATCGTTGCGGGGCTGGTGCTGGTGGGTCTGAAATGGTGGCGACCGCTGTCCAAGATGCACAAGACCCCGGACCAACGCCGCAAGATCGATGACAAGAAGCATCCGCCGTTCTGGAATCGCATGGTACTGGTGGTTTCCGCGATGGCCGTGAGTTTTGTGCACGGCTCCAACGATGGCCAGAAAGGCATCGGTCTGATCATGCTGGTGTTGATCGGCATCGTTCCGAGCCAGTTTGTTCTCGACCTGAGCAGCACCACCTACCAGATCGAACGCACCCGTGATGCGACCTTGCACCTGAGCCAGTTCTATCAGCGCAACAGCAGCTCCCTGGGTGAATTCCTGGCGCTGGGCAAAAGCGTTAAAGAAGATTTGCCGGGAAAATTCCGCTGCAACCCGCAACAAACCGAACCGACCATCTCCTCCTTGCTGAACACGCTCAACGGCGTCGCTGACTATCACTCTCTGCCGGCCGAAAGCCGCATCGAAGTACGTCGCAACCTGCTTTGCCTGGACGATACAGCGAAGAAAGTCGGCAAACTGCCTAGCCTCGATGCTCGTGAAAAAGCCGACCTGGATAAACTGCGTAAAGACCTGACGGCCACCACCGAGTACGCGCCTTTCTGGGTCATTCTCGCCGTTGCCCTGGCCTTGGGCCTGGGCACCATGATCGGCTGGAAGCGTGTGGTACTGACCATCGGTGAGAAGATCGGCAAGCAAGGCATGACCTATGCCCAGGGCATGTCGGCGCAAATCACCACCGCCTGTGCCATCGGCATGGCCAACATCTTCGCCTTGCCAGTGTCGACCACCCACGTGCTGTCCTCAGGGGTTGCCGGGACCATGGTTGCCAACAAGAGTGGCCTGCAAGGCGGAATGGTGAAAACCATCCTGCTGGCCTGGGTCCTGACCCTGCCTGCGACGGTGGCCTTATCGGCCGGTCTATTCTGGCTAGCCTCGAAAGTACTCGGCACCTGATTTTCAGGCGGCTACAAAAAAGGTGCGATCCGTTTGGGTCGCACCTTTTTTTATGTCTGTGGGAATGTGTTCAACCCTAAAAAATTGCAGCCTGCGGCAACTTACAGGAAAAGCACATACACCCCACGAACAGGCCGGCCGGTAGGCCGCCTCGCTTGCTTTTGACCTGCCCGCCCCTTCGGGAGGCCGAGTGGAGACGTTCATCAGGGGGTAGGCGCGAAGCGCCGTTCGACGAAGTCGAACACATCGAGAGGAGGTCGAAGCGCAGCCGACCGGAGGCGATGCGCCCTGATGAATGCCGGAGCGAGGGAACAACGAGCCTTAGCGAGGTGCCGTACGCTTGGGGCAAAGACCTAATGAGATGGTCAGCCCGGTGAGAACCTCGGCGAGTCTAAACTTGCCGAGGCTCTCTCTTTACCGAAGGAGGATCTCTCATGAACACCGTAACGCTTCTGGGTATCGACATCGGCAAAAA
>NZ_JBLYED010000041.1:0-50918 GCF_048515765.1 Pseudomonas sp. H11T01
GAACGCCTGCCACAGGCAACCTCGGTTGAAGATTACGAAGCCTTGCTGCCTTGGAACTGCTCGCTCGCCTCGCCTCGCTAAGCGCGCCGCCTATTTTTGAATAGGTGGGGTTCATGGAGCGCTTACATTGGTAGGGGGAGACACTGGGTGTTTCTGGTGGGTCGGGGGTGACTTTAGTCATGGTGAAGCTCCTTGATTAAGTGGAGCTGCCACCATTCGCGGTCAAACGAATGGGTGGCAGCTGTACGCGGGTTGACCGACCGGGAATCAAGGGACCCGGCACACCCGAAGGTGTCCCACGCACAGCTGCCGCGACACGATACCTCAGGTACAAAAAAAGCGCCTGAAATAGGTCTTGGGCGCTGATGCGCCTTGATTTATGCGGACGGTCAAATCCGATCGCTGAATTGGCAGCGACTCCTGAAGACTAACCACGCGATTTCCTACCGGCAACCTTAAAAGCCTGTCGGAAAATTCCTGGCCGTATTGCCCGCTCTTGATGGTTGTTGGCAGTGCTGGCCTCATCGCGAGCAAGCTCGCTCCCACAGGTGTTGTGTCGGTCGCGCTATTGCGATCTGGTATAGATCCACTGTGGGAGCAGCCGGTCGACGCTCGATTGCTCGCGATAGCGTCCTCCCGGGCACTGCAAACCCTTGATCCTTATGCCTCTCTAATTACTCACTATTTTCTGCCCCCGCAAAAGTTGGAAGGCTTCTTGCGGTAGCCGCCCCTGCGCCGCTTCAGGCGTCAAAAGTTTGCTTTAAGGGACGGGGAAAACCGGTGGATCGCTCTCCGCTTTTTTCGCTGTCCCCTTTTTTCTTTTTTAATACTCCGAGCGGTAAAAGCAAAAAAGAGGGGGTCACCGCCGGAGGGGAGTGCTCTGCCTTATATTTGGCCGGAGTTGCGGCTTTGGTAACATTAAAAGATTTCTCCTGTTTAAGGAACCTACGGCCATACCGACCATAAAATAATTGGGGTCGCTGGTGGAAGCGGATGATGTGCGGCTAAGTGGTGCTGAAATTGTGGAGGGGGGCGGAGTTGCGAGTGATGGCGTTACAGATTGGGTAGGTGGTAGAGAGGTATGTTGCATTGTTGCAAACGCAGCGGCTGGTGCAGGAGGAATGTCTGATGGTAATATTTTAAATGTAAGCTCTTTGGTCGTTTCGTGAATTGTTATTGTTGTTGGTTTTGTTGTTGTTGTTGTTGTTCTGAATGACGTTTTTAATGTTGTTGTTGGTGACTTCATCGTAATGATGGGTGTGCTAAGTGTTGTGCTTGTGAGTGTGGTAATTTTAATGTGGTGAACGGTGTTGCTTATGTGTTGCAGTATTAAACTTATATGTCCTGTAGTATCCTCTCGATTCACTGGATCTCCCAAACAATACGCATACGAATTCACTCCCCCCTCCCCAAACGGACTCAAATTATCCGGACTATTAAACCGCATCAACACCGGATTAAACGCCCGATACCCATTGCCCAATAAATAATGCCCCGTCACCGAATCCGGTCGTTCGCCGTTGAAGCCCAGCAAACTGGTCAAACCGCTTTCGGCGGTGCGGTGGCCGTAAGGGGAGTAGGCGATGGCTTTGGGTGTGTTGGCGTTCACGGTATGCAGCACCGAGCGTTGTTGATCGGTGGCCAGTAACGTGGCGTCAAGTGCATCGCCTTGGCGCTGTTGTTGCGCCAGCAGTTGGTCGCCGTGTTGGACTATCGAATACTGCAACGCACCCTGAATCTCGGTGGCCAAGCGGCTTTTACAGTAAAAGCGTTGGCGCTCGGGAGTATCCGCCAGCGTATGGCTGATCAGCTGATCCAGTGCATCGTAGTGATAATGGCAGAGCAGGGTTTCGCGCTGGGATGGCATGGGATGAACGCCCTGAAAGTCCGAAGTGCGGGTATTCAGTATTGATGGTTTTGTGAGGGGTGGGTACTAGCAGAACTGCTAGGTTTGGCTGGTTGCAGGTGTGAGGGGCGGTATTGGCGCCTATTTTGTGAACAAGCCCTGAGCCTTGAGTATCCGGCGAAATCTCAGCGGTAAATGACCTGCCGATTTGCGTAGCGATACCTGGTCGTTGTGATGATAGTTCCGGCCTCATCGCGGGCAAGTCGGATCGCCGCACCGCCGCTCCCACATTTGATCTGTGTTGGTTCGCGATTGTGTGATCGGCACATGACGAATGTGGGAGCCGGGCTTGCCCGCGAATGGTCTTCAAGTCAACGCTGAATTGACTGACCAGACTCTCTACTGCTTGACCCTATGTTCCCACCGGCTTCACCGGATTTTCGTTGTCCAGCGCCTTTTCGATCAATAACAAACCAAGTTCCAGCATTTGATGGATGGCCAGGGCGAGGTTGCGGTCTTTGCCTTCGAGGTCGTCGGACAGGTCCAGGGTCAGGGTGGTGGCCGAACAGAAGGTTTCGTAGGCGTAGGCCAGCAAGGCTTGGGTGTTGATGTCGGGGGCGACGGTGAAGATCTGGAGGGGGCGGTTTTCGGTTTCAGGCGGATCGGGGGTGACTTTGATCATGGTTAAGCTCCCAGTTTTTCAAAAGGAGCTACCAGCATCACTTGCAGATGATGGGTGGTAGCTGTGCGCGGGTCTGCAAGACCGGGAAACTAGGAACCCGGCAGACCCGAAGGTCTCCCACGCACAGCCACCATAAAACACAGACACAAAAAAAGCGCCGAGCTGTTATGGAGGCGCTATGCGCCTAGTTATTCCGGCGGGCTTGCAGACCCGATCGCTGATTTTGCAGCGACCCGCGAAGATTATCCGCCGACCTTCGTCAAAGCAAGCCTCAAAACCCGTCGGAAAATTCTGTTTTGTGTTGCCTGCTTTTGATAGTTGCCAGCAGTGCCGGCCTCATCGCGAGCAAGCCCGCTCCCACACTGGATCTCCTGTGAACACAGTATTTGTGACCACCGCAGATCAAATGTGGGAAGGGCCGGGCGACGTTCGCTTGCTCGCGATAGCGTCCTCCCAGGCACTGCAAATCCCTGATCACCCCACTATTTCCCGCCTCCTCAAAAGTTGGAAGGCTTCTTGCAATAGCCGCCCTGCGCCGCTTCAGGCGTCAAAAGTTTGCTTTAAGGGACGGGGAAAACCGGTGGATCGCTCTCAGTTAATCAACAACGCTCGCAGCAGTCTGGCTGACCTCTCGCGAGGCAATCTGGGTGTGCCGCTGTTGCTGTTGATCATGCTGGCCATGATGATGTTGCCGGTTCCGGCGTTCCTGCTGGACGTGTTCTTCACCTTCAACATAGCCTTGTCGATCGTCGTGCTGCTGGTCTGCGTTTACGCGTTGCGGCCACTGGATTTCGCGGTGTTTCCGACCATTCTGCTGGTGGCCACGCTGTTGCGACTGGCGCTGAACGTGGCCTCCACGCGGGTGGTGATGCTCCACGGTCAGGAAGGCCATGCCTCGGCCGGTAAGGTGATTCAGGCCTTTGGTGAGGTGGTGATCGGCGGCAACTACGTGGTCGGTATCGTGGTTTTCGCGATTTTGATGATCATCAACTTCGTTGTGGTGACCAAGGGCGCCGGACGTATTTCCGAGGTGAGCGCGCGTTTCACCCTCGATGCGATGCCCGGCAAACAGATGGCGATCGACGCCGACCTCAACGCTGGCCTGATTGATCAGCCGCAAGCCAAGTTGCGCCGTCTTGAAGTGGCGCAAGAGGCTGAGTTTTACGGCTCGATGGACGGTGCCAGCAAATTCGTTCGCGGTGATGCCATCGCCGGTCTGCTGATTCTGTTCATCAATCTGATCGGTGGTATTGCGGTCGGTATCTTCCAGCACGGCATGACCTTCGCCGATGCGGGCAAGGTTTACGCACTGTTGACCATTGGTGACGGTTTGGTGGCGCAATTGCCATCACTGTTGCTGTCGACGGCGGCGGCGATCATGGTGACCCGTGCTTCCGGTTCCGAAGACATGGGCAAGCAAATCCATCGGCAAATGTTCGCCTCGCCCAAGGCCCTGGCGGTGGCTGCCGGTTTGATGGCGGTGATGGGTTTGGTGCCGGGCATGCCGCATTTCTCCTTCCTCAGCCTAGCCGCTGTCGCCGGTGGTATGGCGTACCTGGTGTGGAAGAAGCAAAACATCGTCAAGGTTCAGGCTCTGCAAGAGGTCCAGCGTCAGCAGGACCTCTTGCCTTCACCGTCGCGTGCTCAGGAAACCAAGGAATTGGGCTGGGATGACGTGACGCCGATCGACATGATCGGCCTGGAAGTCGGCTATCGACTGATCCCGCTGGTGGACCGTAACCAGGGTGGTCAGTTGCTGGCGCGGATCAAGGGTGTGCGCAAGAAGCTTTCCCAGGACCTGGGCTTCCTGATGCCGACTGTGCATATTCGTGACAACCTCGATCTGGCGCCGAGCGCCTACCGCCTGACCTTGATGGGTGTGACCCTGGCCGAAGCCGAGATTTACCCGGATCGCGAGCTGGCGATCAACCCGGGGCAGGTTTACGGCACGCTCAATGGTATTACCGCCAAAGATCCGGCCTTTGGTCTGGAGGCGGTGTGGATCGAGATCAGTCAGCGCTCCCAGGCGCAATCGCTGGGGTACACGGTGGTGGACGCCAGTACCGTGGTCGCCACGCACCTTAACCAGATTCTCTACAAGCACTCCAGTGAGCTGATTGGCCACGAAGAAGTTCAGCAACTCATGCAGTTGCTGGCCAAAGGCTCGCCAAAACTGGCGGAAGAGCTGGTGCCGGGTATTCTTTCTCTGTCGCAACTGCTCAAAGTGTTGCAGGCGTTGTTGGCTGAGCAGGTGCCGGTACGCGACATCCGCAGCATTGCCGAAGCCGTCGCGAACAATGCTGCCAAGAGTCAAGATACCGCCGCGTTGGTCGCTGCGGTGCGCGTCGGATTGTCGCGTGCCATCGTCCAAAGCATTGTGGGGCTTGAGTCCGAGCTGCCTGTGATCACCTTGGAGCCAAGGTTGGAACAGATATTGCTCAATAGTTTGCAGAAGGCAGGACAAGGCCAGGAAGAGGGCGTTCTGTTGGAGCCAAGCATGGCCGAGAAGCTGCAACGTTCGTTGATCGATGCGGCGCAGCGTCAGGAAATGCAAGGTCAACCGGTGATTCTGCTGGTAGCCGGTCCGGTACGCGCGATGCTCTCGCGGTTCGGACGTCTGGCAGTCCCGGGTTTGCACGTGTTGGCGTATCAGGAAATTCCTGACAACAAGCAAGTGACCATCGTTGCGACAGTAGGGCCCAACGGCTGAGGTAGTGGTTTATGCAAGTTAAGCGTTTTTTCGCCGCCGATATGCGCCAGGCCATGAAGCTGGTTCGCGATGAGCTGGGCGCTGATGCTGCCATTATCGGTAATCGTCGGATCGCCGGCGGTGTCGAGCTGACGGCTGCCCTGGATTACAAGCTGTCCGCGCTGGCACCGCGTGTGCCAAACATCGAGCTCGAAGACGAGTTGCGCAAAACCCAATCGCGGATCGTCACGGCCCAGGCGGAACTGAGCCTGCGCGGTGACGGTGATTCAACCATTAATCGCCAGTTGTTCGCCGGTTTGCCGTTGACGGCTGCCGAACCCTTGATCGAGCCGACGCTCGCTGAACCCCGTCGTCCAGCACCGGCACCCGCCGCTGCGCCTTCGGTGGATCAACGCGTTTTTGACTCGATGCGTTTCGAGCTCAACGGTTTGCGTGAACTGCTGGAAGTGCAGTTGGGCTCGCTGGCCTGGAACCAGTTGCAAGGCAGCAAACCACAGCAGGCCAACCTCTGGCGTCGCCTGCAACGCATCGGTTTGTCCGGTCCGCTGTCGCGCGATCTGCTGGCACTGACGGCTGAAATCGAAGAGCCTCGCCAGGCCTGGCGCATGCTGCTGGCGCACCTGGCGCGGATGATCGCAACACCCGAGATCGAGCCGCTGGAAGAGGGCGGTGTGATTGCTATGGTCGGCCCGGCCGGAATGGGCAAGACCACTACACTGGCCAAACTGGCGGCGCGTTATGTGCTCAAGTACGGCGCGCAGAATATCGCGCTGGTGAGCATGGACAGCTACCGGATCGGGGCTCAGGAACAACTCAAGACGTTGGGGCGTATCCTCAATGTCTCCGTAACCCATGTCGACCCGGGCCAGTCCCTGGCGCAGGCGCTCGATCCGCTGCTGCGCAAGCGTGTGGTGTTGATCGATACCGCCGGCCTTCAGGCCAGCGATCCGGCACTGCGCATGCAGCTGGAAAGCCTGGCTGGTCGCGGGATCAAATCAAAAAATTATCTGGTGTTGGCAACAACCAGCCAGAAACAGGTTCTAACCGCCGCTTATCACAGTTACAAACGTTGTGGGCTGGCCGGCTGCATCCTGACTAAACTGGATGAAACGGCGAGTCTGGGCGAAGTGTTGAGCCTGGCGATCAGTCACGAGTTACCCGTTGCCTATCTGACCGATGGGCCACGGATTCCGGATGATCTGCACTTGCCGCGACGCCATCAATTGGTCAGTCGCGCCGTGAGTGTGCAGATGCAGGAAGAACCCAGCGAAGAAGCCATGGCTGATATGTTCGCTGACCTCTACCACAGTCCGACCAAGCGGGTCGGCTGAGGTAACAATGAATAGATTGCAGTGTACCTACATCGATGGTCTGCCATGCATTGTTCCAATGGTGAACGCGCAGCCAGTTATGTGGCCTCCGTCTAAGTAAGACAAGGTAAAGAACGAACATGGGCAGCATGCATCCCGTACAGGTGATTGCGGTGACCGGCGGCAAAGGTGGCGTCGGGAAGACTAACGTGTCAGTGAACTTGTCCCTGGCTCTGGCTGAGCTCGGCCGGCGCGTCATGCTGCTGGATGCCGATCTGGGGCTGGCGAACGTCGACGTTCTATTAGGGCTGACACCCAAGCGCACTCTGGCCGATGTGGTCGAGGGGCGCTGTGAACTGCGCGATGTATTGCTGCAGGGCCCCGGAGGGATTCGTATCGTCCCGGCGGCGTCCGGCACGCAGAGCATGGTGCATCTGAGTCCGGCTCAACATGCCGGGCTGATCCAGGCCTTCAGCGACATTGGCGACAACCTCGACGTGCTGGTGATCGACACCGCCGCCGGTATCGGCGAGTCAGTGGTCAGTTTCGTTCGCGCAGCCCAGGAAGTACTGTTGGTGGTCTGCGACGAGCCGACCTCGATCACGGATGCCTACGCGCTGATCAAATTGCTCAATCGCGATTACGGCATGAACCGCTTCCGTGTGCTCGCCAACATGGCGCAGAGCCCGCAGGAAGGGCGCAATCTGTTCGCCAAGTTGACCAAGGTCACGGATCGCTTCCTGGACGTGGCCTTACAATACGTCGGTGCGGTTCCCTATGACGAATGTGTGCGCAAGGCTGTGCAAAAGCAGCGTGCAGTCTATGAGGCCTTCCCGCGTTCGAAGTGCGCACTGGCGTTCAAAGCCATTGCTCAGAAAGTCGATACCTGGCCGCTGCCTGCCAATCCACGCGGGCATCTGGAATTTTTCGTCGAGCGACTCGTGCATCAAACGGCGGGTCCTGTTCTATGACAGCCAGCGGTTACAACCTTTACAAAGCCTCTGCACGTGACAGCCAGTACGAACTGATCGAGCGCTATGCGCCACTGGTCAAACGTATTGCCTACCACTTGCTGGCACGCCTGCCGGCCAGTGTTCAGGTCGAGGATCTGATCCAGGCCGGGATGATCGGCTTGCTGGAAGTGTCGACCAAATACGATGCCAGCAAGGGTGCGAGTTTCGAGACGTATGCAGGTATTCGCATTCGTGGCGCGATGCTCGATGAAGTGCGTAAAGGTGACTGGGCTCCACGTTCGGTACACCGCAATACCCGAATGGTCAGTGACGCAATCCGCTCAATTGAAGCTAAAACCGGTCGTGACGCTAAAGATCACGAGGTTGCGGCCGAACTCCAATTGAGTCTCGACGATTATTACGGGATTTTGAACGACACCTTGGGCAGCCGGTTGTTCAGCTTCGACGATCTGTTACAGGACGGCGAGCATGAAGGGCTGCATGAGGATGGCGCGAGTGCTCATCTCGAGCCGTCGCGTGACCTGGAAGATGAACGCTTCCAGGCTGCGTTGGCGGACGCGATTGCCAATTTGCCGGAGCGTGAGCGACTGGTGTTGGCGCTGTACTACGACGAAGAGCTGAACCTCAAGGAAATCGGTGAGGTCCTGGGGGTCAGCGAATCGCGGGTCAGCCAGTTACACAGCCAGTGCGCAGCCCGCTTGCGGGGGCGTTTGGGGGAGTGGCGAGCGCGTTGACTGGCAGTGTGGGGACACTGCGAACGAGGTTGGTACGGCGTTGTTGCTGCACCGATCACGGCCCGTTGTAATCCATACAACCGTTGAGTGTTACGCCGAATTGATTGAATGGCGTGTCCAGGTGCTGGGCGCGTTTTAAGACTGCTTGGAGGTCGAATTGGACAAGAACATGAAAATCCTCATCGTTGATGACTTCTCAACGATGCGGCGGATCATAAAAAACCTGTTGCGTGACCTTGGGTTCACCAACACGGTCGAGGCGGATGACGGTACTACCGCGATTCCGGTCCTCAACAGCGGGAGCATCGACTTTCTGGTAACAGACTGGAACATGCCCGGCATGACGGGTATCGACCTGCTGCGCCACGTGCGTGCCGATGAAAAGCTCAAGCACCTGCCGGTGTTGATGGTCACGGCCGAAGCCAAGCGCGAGCAAATCATCGAAGCCGCTCAGGCCGGTGTGAACGGCTATGTGGTCAAACCATTCACGGCTCAGGCGTTAAAAGAAAAGATTGAAAAAATCTTCGAACGCATCGGTTGATGACGTCCGCCACGGGGGAGCTATGGAGCAATACGAAACTTCACAGGGCGATTTTGAATCGACCCTGAAAAAACATGCCCGCGAATTGGTCGACAGCCTTGAAAAAGGCAAATTCGGCGACGCCGTACAACTGATCCATGAGCTCAACCAGACCCGTGATCGTGGCCTGTACCAGGAAGTCGGCAAGCTCACCCGCGAGCTGCATAGCGCAATCGTCAATTTTCAAATTGACCCGAATATGCCGCAAGCCGAGGAAGTTTCACAGATCACGGATGCCACTGAGCGCCTGTCCTATGTGGTCAGGCTGACCGAGGCTGCGGCCAACCGCACTATGGATCTGGTCGAGAACAGCACTCCCTTGGTCAATGGCCTGAGCAGCGAAGCTCAGGCCTTGAGTGTGGACTGGGGGCGGTTCATGCGCCGGGAAGTCGGAGCCGAAGAGTTCCGCGAACTGGCCCGGCGGGTAGAGGGTTTTCTGACGCGTAGCGAGCAAGAAACTCGCGTCGTGTCGAGCAATCTCAACGACATTCTGCTGGCTCAGGATTACCAGGACCTCACGGGGCAGGTGATCAAACGCGTGACTCAATTGGTCACGGAAGTCGAAAGCAACCTGCTCAAACTCGTGCTGATGGCCAGTCAGGTCGACCGCTTTGCGGGCATTGAACATGACCGTGAATCGATCCTCGCTGAAAAAGATCCGGAAAAACATCTGTCTCAGGGTGAAGGTCCGCAGATTCATGCCGATAAACGTGAAGACGTTATGTCCGGTCAGGACGATGTTGACGATTTGCTTTCCAGCCTTGGATTTTAGGCCGACCTAGTAGGAGCACCCATACACATGAGCTTCGGCGCCGATGAAGAGATCCTTCAGGATTTCCTGGTTGAGGCCGGCGAGATTCTTGAGCAACTGTCCGAACAACTGGTCGAGCTTGAAAGCCGACCCGATGATGCGGACCTGCTCAATGCAATTTTTCGCGGTTTTCACACTGTAAAAGGGGGCGCCGGCTTCCTCCAGCTCAATGAGCTGGTGGAGTGCTGTCACATCGCCGAGAACGTTTTCGACATCCTGCGCAAGGGTGAACGTCGCGTCGACTCGGAACTGATGGACGTGGTTCTGGAAGCGCTGGATGCGGTGAACGGCATGTTCACCGAAGTCCGCGAACGCACCGCGATCACCGCCGCAACGCCGGAATTGTTGGCCGCCTTGGCTCGTTTGGCCGAGCCTGCCACTGCCGATGTTGCAGCGGAGGTCGAAGTGAGTGTGGAGCCGGTCGCCGAGAGCGATTCGGGCGATGTCACCGACAACGAGTTCGAACTGCTGCTCGACTCGCTCAATGCGGTCAAAGCCCAGGCCGAAGCGCCTGCGGTGGTTGCGGCAGCTCCAGCCGCGGCTGGCAGCGATGAAATCACCGATGCCGAGTTCGAGTCGTTGCTCGATCAGCTGCACGGCAAGGGTCAGTTTGCCGTTGACGCAGTGGTCGCACCGGCTGAGCCTGCGGTACCCAAGGCTGCTGCGGCCAGCAACGAAATTACCGATGACGAATTCGAGGCATTGCTCGATCAGTTGCATGGCAAAGGTACGTTTGCGGTCGATGCGCTGGAGTCGGCTATCGCAGCGGTACCGGCAGCCGCAGCGCCAAGTGCCAAGGCGGCTGGCAGTGATCTGATTTCCGATCACGAATTCGAGTCGTTGCTCGACGAATTGCACGGCAAAGGCAAGTTCACCGAAGTGCCTGGCGCTGCTACTGCGGCAGTGGCGGCGCCTGTCGTCAAAGCGGTGGCCAAGCCTGTTGCAAAAGCACCTGAAGCCAAGGCTGAAGCGCCAAAACCGGCGGCTCCTGCTGCCGTTCCTGCACCGGCTGCGGCCAGGGCGCCTGCGGCTGCGCCCGCAGAAAAACCGGCCAGTGAAGCCGAGACCACCGTGCGGGTTGATACCGCGCGGCTGGACGAGATCATGAACATGGTCGGCGAGTTGGTACTGGTGCGTAACCGCTTGGTCCGTCTGGGCCTCAACAGCGGCGATGAAGCCATGTCCAAAGCCGTGTCGAACCTCGATGTGGTGACGGCCGACTTGCAGACCGCGGTGATGAAAACCCGGATGCAGCCGATCAAGAAAGTCTTCGGTCGCTTCCCGCGACTGGTTCGTGACCTGGCTCGCCAGTTGAAGAAAGAGATCAACCTGGAGTTGGTTGGCGAAGAAACCGACCTCGACAAGAACCTCGTCGAGGCTCTGGCCGACCCGCTGGTCCACTTGGTGCGCAACGCGGTCGATCACGGTATCGAGTCCCCGGAAGAGCGCGAAGCTTCGGGCAAGTCCCGTGGCGGCAAGGTGATTCTGGCGGCCGAACAGGAAGGCGACCACATCCTGCTGTCGATCTCTGATGACGGCAAAGGCATGGACCCTAATGTCCTGCGTTCCATCGCCGTGAAACGCGGCGTGATGGACAAGGATGCCGCTGATCGTCTGAGCGACACCGAATGCTACAACCTGATTTTTGCACCGGGTTTCTCGACCAAAACCGAGATTTCCGATGTGTCCGGTCGTGGCGTGGGCATGGACGTGGTGAAAACCAAGATTTCCCAGCTCAACGGTTCGATTAACATCTACTCGACCAAGGGCCAGGGTTCGAAGATCGTCATCAAGGTCCCGTTGACCCTGGCGATCATGCCAACGCTGATGGTCATGCTTGGCAACCAGGCCTTTGCTTTCCCGCTGGTCAACGTCAACGAGATTTTCCACCTCGACCTGTCGCGCACCAACGTGGTCGACGGCCAGGAAGTGGTCATCGTGCGCGACAAGGCGCTACCGCTGTTCTACCTCAAGCGCTGGCTGGTCGCCTCCGCCGCTCACGAAGAGCAGCGAGAAGGCCATGTGGTAATCCTTTCGGTGGGCACCCAGCGGATCGGCTTTGTTGTCGATCAACTGGTCGGTCAGGAAGAAGTGGTCATCAAGCCATTGGGCAAAATGCTTCAGGGAACCCCGGGCATGTCCGGCGCCACCATTACCGGTGACGGCCGCATCGCCTTGATTCTCGATGTCCCGAGCATGCTCAAGCGTTACGCCGCACGGCGTATTTGATTCTGGTGGTGCGGGGCGGTTTTGCCCCGCCCTGCCTAACGGAGTGTTTATGGTAGTCAAGGTCCTGGTGGTGGATGATTCAGGTTTTTTCCGCCGCCGCGTCTCGGAAATTCTTTCAGCGGATTCGAATATCCAGGTCGTCGGTACGGCGACCAACGGTAAAGAGGCGATCGATCAGGCACTGGCCCTCAAGCCAGACGTGATCACCATGGACTACGAGATGCCGATGATGGATGGCATCACGGCGGTGCGGCACATCATGCAGCGCTGTCCGACTCCGGTATTGATGTTCTCCTCGCTGACCCATGAAGGCGCCCGGGTAACCCTCGACGCGCTGGATGCCGGCGCGGTGGACTTCCTGCCGAAGAATTTCGAAGACATCTCGCGCAACCCCGAGAAGGTCAAGCAACTGCTGTGCGAGAAGGTTCATTCCATTTCGCGCAGTAACCGTCGTTTCAGTGCTTACAGTGCCCAGGCGCCGCAGCCTGTCGCTGCGCCCGCACCGACACCCGCTGTCAGCAGTTTGGGCAGCAATGCGCCTGCACGTCCGGCTCCGGTACCGATTCCTGCCCGTACGCAGGCTTCCAGCCCAAGCTCGCCGGCACCGAAACGCAAAGCCTACAAACTGGTCGCCATCGGCACGTCTACGGGCGGCCCGGTCGCGTTGCAGCGCGTGCTGACTCAGTTGCCGGCCAATTTCCCGGCGCCGATCGTGCTGATTCAGCACATGCCGGCGGCCTTCACCAAGGCGTTTGCCGAGCGTCTGGACAAGCTTTGCCGCATCAGCGTCAAGGAAGCCGAGGACGGCGATATCCTGCGTCCAGGTCTGGCCCTGCTGGCGCCAGGTGGCAAGCAAATGATGATCGACGGCCGTGGCGCGGTGAAAATCCTCCCGGGCGACGAGCGTCTGAACTACAAGCCGAGCGTGGACATCACCTTCGGTTCGGCCGCCAAATCCTACGGTGACAAAGTTCTGGCGGTGGTGCTCACCGGCATGGGCGCTGACGGTCGCGAAGGCGCGCGTCTGCTCAAGCAGGGCGGCAGTGCGATCTGGGCCCAGGACGAGGCAAGCTGCGTGATCTACGGCATGCCGATGGCCATCGTCAAAGCTGATCTGGCGGATGCCGTGTACGGCCTGGACGAGATTGGCAAGCATCTGGTCGAGGCGTGTATCTGATGGATGTTTTAAGCCTTATCGGGATCATCATGGCGTTTGTTGCCATCATTGGTGGTAACTACCTGGAGGGTGGTCATCTCGCCGCACTGGCCAACGGCCCGGCGGCGCTGATTGTGTTGGGCGGTACCGTCGGTGCTGCGTTGTTGCAGTCGCCCATGAGCGCCTTCAAGCGTGCCATGCAGATCCTTGGCTGGATTCTGTTTCCGCCCCGTGTCGATCTGGCCGGTGGCATCGATCGCGTGGTGAACTGGAGCCTGACCGCCCGCAAGGAAGGTTTGCTGGGGCTTGAAGGCGTGGCCGATGCCGAGCCCGACAACTATGCGCGCAAAGGCCTGCAACTGCTGGTCGACGGCGCCGAACCGGAATCGATCCGTAGCATTCTTGAGGTGGACTTCTACACCCAGGAAAGCCGCGACGTCGACGCCGCCAAAGTCTTTGAAAGCATGGGCGGTTACGCGCCGACCATCGGCATCATCGGTGCGGTCATGGGCCTGATCCATGTCATGGGCAACCTGGGTGACCCTTCGCAACTGGGCAGCGGGATCGCCGTGGCGTTCGTCGCGACCATCTACGGTGTTGCCAGCGCCAACCTGGTGCTGTTGCCGATTGCCAGCAAACTCAAGTCGATCGCCATGCGCCAGTCGCGTTATCGCGAAATGTTGCTCGAAGGCATTCTGTCGATTGCCGAAGGTGAGAACCCTCGTTCTATTGAATTGAAACTTCAGGGCTTCATGGACTAATGGAGGCAATGGACCATGGCTCGTCGTCGCCAACCTGAAGAACACGTCAACCACGAACGGTGGCTGGTGTCTTACGCCGACTTCATCACGCTGCTGTTCGCGTTTTTTGTGGTGATGTATTCGATCTCGTCGATCAATGAAGGCAAATACAAAGAGATTTCCCAGGCCCTGATCGGCGTGTTCAACAACCCGGAGCGCACCCTCAAGCCGATTCCTGTCGGTGAGGAACGTCCGAAGACCGTCACGCCGGCCAAGCCCTTGGTCAAGGACAGCGAGCAGATTGACGCAGGCATTGCTCAGGCAAGTAACGATCCACTGAAGTCCATTGCCGATGACATCAGCGCCGCGTTCGGTGACTTGATCAGTTCCAATCAGATGACTGTTCGCGGTAACGAGTTGTGGGTCGAAATCGAATTGAACTCCAGCCTGCTGTTCGGCAGCGGTGACGCCATGCCCAGCGATATCGCGTTCAATATCATCGATAAAGTGGCGAAGATTCTGAAACCCTTCGACAACCCGGTTCACGTTGAAGGGTTTACCGACGATCAGCCGATCCGTACTTCGCAATACCCGACCAACTGGGAACTGTCGTCAGCCCGCTCGGCCAGTATTGTGCGCATGCTCGCGATGGAAGGTGTGAACCCAGGCCGTTTGGCCTCGGTCGGCTATGGCGAATTTCAGCCGGTGGCCAATAACGCGACCGTCGAAGGCCGTGCGCGCAATCGCCGCGTGGTGCTGGTGGTGTCGCGCAACCTTGATGTGCGCCGTAGCCTGACCGGCACCGGAACGGCTAATGCCAAACCCGATGCCGCATTGAAGCGTGCTGGCACACAAACTGCACCGACGCCTGTAAAGACGCCGGGACGAGAGCGCGCCGTCAATTCTCCGTCGCCCGCCCTATAACTTAGTGCTATTTCTCGGTTGAGCCTGCTCGACCGGGAGGAACAATCTGAATGAGAGTCTGGGCAGTCGCCAATCAAAAGGGTGGTGTTGGTAAAACCACTACGTCCATCGCTTTAGCCGGTTTACTGGCTGAGGCGGGCAAGCGCGTGGTTGTGGTCGATCTCGACCCCCACGGCTCGATGACCAGTTACTTCGGCTACGACCCCGACAACCTGGAACACAGCAGCTACGACCTGTTCCTGCACAAGGGCAGCGTGCCGGCGGGGTTGCCCGGTCAACTGCTGCTGCCCACCAGTGACGAACGTATTTCCCTGCTGCCTTCCAGCACCGCGCTGGCCACCCTTGAGCGTCAGTCGCCAGGGCAGAGCGGCCTGGGCCTGGTGATCGCCAAGAGCCTTGCGCAGTTGTGGCAGGATTTTGATTACGCGGTGATCGACAGCCCTCCATTGCTCGGCGTGCTAATGGTCAATGCCTTGGCGGCCAGCCAGCAGTTGGTCATTCCGGTGCAGACCGAGCACCTGGCGGTCAAAGGCCTGGAGCGCATGGTCAACACCCTGGCGATGATCAACCGTTCGCGTAAGCAAGCATTGCCATTCAGCATCGTGCCGACCTTGTTCGACCGTCGGACCCAGGCTTCCCTGGGCACCTTGCGGGTGCTGCGCGACATGTACCCCGAGGACATCTGGCAAGGCTACATTCCGGTCGATACGCGCTTGCGCGATGCCAGTCGGGCAGGGCTGACGCCTTCTCAGTTCGACGGCAAAAGTCGTGGGGTTCTGGCCTATCGGACGTTGCTCAAACACCTGCTTTCGCAGCAACTCGTTCCGCAGGTGGCTTGAGATGACGCTTATTTCTGCGGGGGAGAGTGTTCCAATGAACCGGCCGGTAAAAATCACTTCTCGCCCGCAACTGGCGCTGCAGTCTTATCTGAGCGCGTTGTTGCAGGAGGCGACCGAAGAGCTTGAGCTAATACCCGAAGCGCTGCCTGAGGTCGTGGACCTGCTGGACACGCTGGATGAATTTGAAGCCGCCGTGCTTGAAGAGCGGACTCGCGATGCTCAACAGCACCCGGTGGTCGCCCCGGTTGTAGCGGTTGTCATAGAGGCCTCGGCGCCGATTGCCCCGCCGGTGCTGGAAGCGCCTGCACCGATTCTCGCGCAGGTGGAACCGGCCGCACCCATGCTGCAAGCCTTGGTCACGCCGGTGGTCGAAGTCCATCTGCCGCCAAGCAACACACCGCCGCCAGTGGAAAGCGATGGTCGTCCTTCATGGGCTGCCGAGCCGTTCGAGTGCCTGCTGTTCGATGTGGCCGGTCTGACGCTGGCAGTGCCGCTGGTGTGCCTGGGCTCGATCTATTCCCTGGCCGGGCACGAGCTGACGCCGCTGTTCGGTCAGCCGGAGTGGTTCCTCGGGATTCTGCCGAGCCAGGCCGGCAACCTGAAGGTGTTGGATACCGCGCGCTGGGTCATGCCGGATCGTTACCGCGATGATTTCCGCCAGGGCCTGCAATACGTGATCTCGGTTCAGGGCTATGAATGGGGGCTGGCGGTGCATCAGGTCAGCCGTTCCTTGCGCCTGGACCCGAACGAAATCAAATGGCGCACTCACCGTGGTCAACGTCCGTGGCTCGCCGGCACGGTGATTGAACACATGTGCGCGCTGCTGGATGTGTCCGAGCTGGCTGAGCTGATTGCCAGCGGTGGGGCGAAGCAGATGCTCAGCAGCAAGCCGACCAACAAACCTGCATAACAAACACTAGGCGGCGCCTTGGGTGCGGCCAGACAGAACACACACCGTTTTCAACGGTTTTTTGAGGGGTCAGGGGTATGAATAAGTCGTCGTCTCTACAGAGTTCCGAAGATCCGATCCTGCAATGGGTAACCTTCAAACTGGACAATGAAACCTACGGCATCAATGTGATGCGCGTTCAGGAAGTTCTGCGTTACACCGAAATCGCCCCTGTGCCGGGTGCACCAAGCTACGTGCTGGGCATCATTAACTTGCGCGGCAACGTGGTCACTGTGATCGACACCCGTCAGCGCTTTGGCCTGATGAACGCCGAGATCAGCGACAACACCCGTATCGTGATCATCGAAGCCGACAAGCAAGTAGTCGGGATCATGGTCGACAGCGTGGCCGAAGTGGTTTACCTGCGTCAGTCGGAAATCGAAACCGCGCCTAACGTCGGTAACGAAGAGTCGGCCAAGTTCATCCAGGGCGTGTGCAACAAGAACAATGAGCTGCTGATTCTGGTCGAACTGGACAAGATGATGAGCGAAGAAGAATGGTCGGACCTGGAGCAAATCTGATTGATTCTTGAGGTTGCTGTGATTGTCCTGTTTGTCTTCTGGGCAGGCACGCTGGCGATGTTCCTGGCGTACATACGCAGCCAGCGTCTGATCGCGGCGCAGCAGGCCCAGGGCGAAGCGCTGCGTGATCAGCGCATCAAGGACCTGGCCAAGCGCGTCGACGACTACCAGAACGGTAATGTGCGCATGGGCGATGCGTTGCACGAACTGCGCGCGGTGGTTGCGCCGTTGCCGGACAAGCTCATTCAACTGGAGCAGCGCGACCCGACCAGCCTGTCATTCGCCCAGGCCGCGCGCCTGGTCGGAATGGGCGCCAGCGTCGACGAGCTGACCCAGTCCTGCGGCCTGACCCAGGCTGAAGCCGAGTTGATGAGCAAGTTGCACAAAAGCTGAAGCAAGCGGCTGGCGATGAACAATTGTGGCGAGGGAGCTTGCTCCCGCTGGGCTGCGAAGCGGCCCTAAAACCTGCAACCGCATTCTTTCAGAAAAACTGAATCAGCCGCTTTGCGACTGCTGCGCCCGAGCGCGGACCGGCCGGCGGGAGCAAGCTCCCTCGCCACAGGGTCCTCTGTATCCCTGGTGCACCGCGTCATAGTTTTCGCGGGAAAGTCCGCTCCCGCAAGAGCAACATATTACCTTGTGGGAGCGGGCTTGCCCGCGAAGACGGCCTAAAGCCAGCATCCCTCTCGACTAGTAATCCTCCCCACGATCCGTCACATCCCGCTCCACCCTTGGCGCCTGCGGGTCATGGCCTTCGGGGAACTTGCCTTTCAGGTTCCAGGCAAAAGCGATGATCTCGGCGATGGTCCGGTACAGCTCCTCCGGGATGCTGTCGCCCAGTTCCATTCTCGCCAGCAGTTTCACCAACTCAGCGTTTTCATAGATTGGCACTTCACAGTCGCGGGCAATCTTCAGAATGGCTTCGGCCAGTTCATCGTCGCCTTTGGCGGTGAGGGTCGGGGCGTGCTGGCCATCGTATTTGAGGGCGATGGCCTGGCGTGGCGGGTTAGGGTTTTTCATGCGGTTTCGTCGACCCAGCGTTGTTCGAGGCGGGTGTGTGCACCTTGAGGCGGTGTGCCGAGGTGGCAGTTCAGATCGCCGACGTTCAGGCCGGACGCTACCAGACGCTCACGCAGCCCGCTCAAGTGACTTTCAATCAGGCTGGCAGTGTACGGTCGCTCGGCCCATAACTGGCTGGACAGCTGGCCCTGAACCAGCTGCGCCTGAACCTGCAATGGCCCTAGCGGTTCCATATCGAACGCCAGCTCAACCCGCCACAACTGCTGCTTGGGTTCGCGTTCTTCCTTCTTCTCGCTCTGTTCTTTCTCGGGTGTTTCCTCACGCTGAAACTTGACCTGCAACGGCACGATGTCTTGTAGGTTGCGCATGGGGATTTCCAGCTGCCAGGTGCTTTGCAGATTGCCATCGGCGGTGGTGCCGGTCTGCTCCAGGCTCGACAGCTGATGGCTTTGCAGGCGCGAAACGGCCGCAGCGGCCAGACGCAGCAAGTGTTCCAGATCACCTTCGCCCTCAAGGCTTTGCAGCAAGCGTGAGGGCAGGGGAAAGCTGGTGGGCTGGGGTTTGGCGCTGACTTGACCTAGGGTGCCAAGGGCGCTGCGTACAAAACTCGGCAGAACCTGGGCCAGGGTATTGGCGGCAATGATTGCGTTGAAACTGGTGTTGCCCGGCAGACCAGGGGTGATTTGCGCAATCAATCGCAGCAGATTGCCTTTCATGTCCGGTGTCAGCGACGGGTTCTGACCAGCGAGCAATTTCGCTTCAAGGAACAGACCGCTGTTGGCCAGCGCCTGGGCCAGGCCCTTTGGTGTGCTCAGTTGTTGAACGTCCGGCAGCCCGGCCAGCAGCTTGTCGACCGCGGCACGCAAGTCGGCCGAGGTCGCGTCGGACGGTGTCTGGTTTTGCAGGGCATTGATCAGCCCGTCCAGCGAGCCCTGACGGCTCTGTTGTGTAATCAGTTGTTGCGCCACGGCCAGTTGCTCCTGACGACCGCTCAGGGGCACAAAGCTCAGCGAGTGTGAACCCTGGACCATGGCGCTGAGCAGACTGCCAATGCGCAGCGGCTGCGGGCTGTCGATGCTCAACGTGCTGCCGCTCAACGCGGTATTGAGCAAGCTCACCAGCGAGCGATAAACCGCCGGTTGGCCGGTGGCTTGCGGCATCAGTTGGGTGGTCAGTACCTTGCCTTGCAACAAAGTTCCGACCGGCAATTGCGAGGTATCCAGGCGGGTGAGGGTGGCGACGTTAGACGCGATGGCCTGCTGCACCGTGATCGCCAGATTGCCGGCCGACGGCTGGCTCACCGTTAGATTGGTGCCTTGCGGAAGCGGTTGGTTGCTGGTGGCTTGAACCGTGGTCTGGCGGCCACTGTCGAGGGTGACCTTGAGCAGAAACTGGAAAGTCTGATCCGTCTGCTTTAGCGACAGCACTTCAGCCTTGGCGGTTTGCCCTGCGACGATCAGGCCTTCCAGCGGTTGCAGCAGCTTGAGCAATTCGCCACTCACGGCAGCCGGGCGGGCAGTGCCGGGGGTTGGCTGCGGCAGCGGGAGGATGTTCATTTCGCCTGTCATCGGGTCACAACCTGTCGAAATTGCCCTCTTGAGAGCGGGACATGGCATGTATAATGCGGCCCCGTTATCAAGGGAGCGCTGAAAACATCACAAGTTTTTGACGCAGCTCTCTAGTACAGGCCGCTAATACATCTATTCTGCATCACTATAACGGCCGTTCCACCGCCGACTTGAACCGTAAAGGCCCGCGATCTCTTGACCAGCCCTCTTCTAGAAGCCGTAGCGCTCGCCTGTGAGCGAGACTGGCGGATGCTCTTCGAAAACCT
Organism: Pseudomonas sp. H11T01; assembly: GCF_048515765.1. Lineage (NCBI taxonomy): Bacteria > Pseudomonadati > Pseudomonadota > Gammaproteobacteria > Pseudomonadales > Pseudomonadaceae > Pseudomonas > Pseudomonas sp. H11T01. The sequence goes on from NZ_JBLYED010000041.1 coordinate 19,860, forward strand.
CGAATTTCGTCTGGCGGGCGGCGACATGTTGCAGATCAGCGGCCCCAACGGCAGCGGCAAGACCAGCCTGCTGCGACTGCTCGCCGGGTTGATGCATCCGACCAGCGGCCAGGTCCTGCTCGATGGCCAGCCGTTGACTGCACAGCGCAGCGAACTGGCGCGCAACCTGCTGTGGATCGGCCACGCCGCCGGGATCAAGGATTTGCTGACCCCGGAAGAAAACCTCAGATGGCTCTGCGCCCTGCATCGGCCTGCCAGCCATGAGGCCATCTGGAAAGCGCTGGATTCTGTAGGTTTGCGTGGTTTCGAGGATGTGCCGTGTCACACCTTGTCCGCGGGTCAACGTCGCCGCGTGGCTCTGGCGCGGCTCTATCTGGACAGCCCGAAGCTGTGGGTCCTCGACGAACCTTTCACTGCCCTCGACAAACAAGGTGTGGCGCAGCTCGAAGAGCATTTGGCCATTCATTGTGAGACAGGTGGCATGGTGGTCTTGACCACTCACCACACCTTGAGCCGCATGCCAGCCAGTTACCGCGACATCGATTTGGGGTGCTGGGCCGTATGAGTGTTTTCGGACTACTGGTTGCCCGCGAGGCGCGGTTGTTGTTTCGCCGTCCAGCCGAACTGGCCAATCCTCTGGTTTTCTTCGCAATCGTCATCGCATTGTTTCCATTGGCGGTCGGTCCTGAGACTCAATTGTTGCAAACCTTGTCTCCGGGACTGGTCTGGGTAGCGGCCTTATTGTCCGTCCTGCTCTCGCTGGACGGGCTTTTCCGCAGTGATTTCGAGGATGGATCACTGGAGCAGTGGGTCCTTTCGCCGCACCCCCTGTCTCTTCTGGTTTTGGCCAAGGTACTGGCACACTGGGCGTTTTCCGGCCTGGCACTGGTTTTGCTGGCACCGTTACTAGCCTTGATGCTCGGTTTGCCTACCGCTTGTCTGCCGGTGTTGCTGCTTTCCCTGTTGCTGGGTACACCGGTACTGAGCCTGCTCGGTGCGGTGGGCGCGGCACTGACAGTCGGGTTGAAGCGTGGTGGACTCCTGCTGGCACTGTTGATTCTACCGTTGTACATCCCGGTATTGATTCTTGGCAGTGGCGCCTTGCAGGCGGCATTGCAGGGCATGCCGGCGACCGGGTATCTGCTGTGGCTTGGTAGCCTGACTGCCTTGGCAATAACCCTGACACCCTTTGCAATAGCCGCTAGTCTGAAGATCAGCGTCGGCGAATAATGAGGTCTGGTCAGTTTTGATCAGTAAAGACCCTGGCGGCTCGTAATGGCGAGCAGCAACCGTGATGGAAACAGTAATGAACTGGACTTGGTTTCATAAGCTCGGCTCGCCCAAGTGGTTTTACGGCACCAGCGGCAAACTGCTGCCTTGGCTGAGCGTTGCGGCGTTGCTGCTGATCGGCGTCGGTGTGGTCTGGGGCCTGGCGTTCGCGCCGCCGGACTACCAGCAAGGCAACAGCTTTCGGATCATCTACATCCACGTCCCGGCCGCCATGCTGGCGCAGTCCTGCTATGTGATGCTGGCGGTGTGCGGCATCGTCGGACTGGTGTGGAAGATGAAACTGGCCGATGTCGCGCTGCAATGCGCGGCACCGATCGGTGCCTGGATGACCGCCGTGGCGCTGGTCACCGGGGCGATCTGGGGCAAGCCGACCTGGGGCTCGTGGTGGGTCTGGGATGCACGACTAACGTCCATGCTGATTTTGCTGTTTCTGTACTTGGGTCTCATTGCGCTGGGCAACGCCATCAGTAATCGTGACAGTGCGGCCAAAGCCTGCGCGGTGCTGGCGATTGTCGGTGTGATCAACATCCCGATCATCAAATACTCGGTGCAGTGGTGGAACACACTGCATCAAGGTGCGACATTCAGTCTCACTGAGAAACCGGCCATGCCCGCCGAAATGTGGCTGCCGCTGCTGCTGACGGTACTGGGTTTCTACTGTTTCTTCGGCGCCGTGCTGTTGCTGCGCATGCGCCTTGAAGTGCTCAAGCGAGAAGCCCGCAGCACCTGGGTCAAGGCCCAGGTGCTGAACACTCTGGAGGCCGCACAATGAATTTTGCTTCCTTCGGCGACTTCCTCGCCATGGGTCATCATGGTTTATATGTCTGGTCAGCCTATGGCATCTGCTTTGCAGTGCTGGCCCTCAACGTCGCGGCGCCGATCCTGGCCCGCAAGCGTTATCTGCAACAAGAGGCGCGTCGTTTGCGCCGGGAGAACGGCAAGTGAATCCGCTGCGTAAAAAGCGTCTATTGATCATCCTCGCGATCCTGGTAGGGGTCGGCGCTGCCGTTGGCCTGGCCTTGAGCGCCTTGCAGCAGAATATCAATCTGTTCTACACCCCGACCCAGATCGCCAACGGCGAAGCGCCGCAAGACACCCGCATTCGTGCCGGCGGTATGGTCGAGAAGGGTTCGCTGCAACGCTCCGGGGATTCCCTGGACGTGAAATTCATCGTCACTGACTTCAACAAATCCGTAACTATCACCTATCGCGGCATCCTCCCGGATTTGTTCCGCGAAGGGCAGGGCATTGTCGCCCTCGGCAAGCTCAATGGTGATGGCGTGGTGGTGGCCGACGAAGTGCTGGCCAAGCACGACGAGAAGTACATGCCGCCGGAAGTGACCAAGGCCCTGAAAGACAGCGGCCAGTCGGCGCCTACACCAGCCAAAGAGGGTTAACCGATGACTTCTGCACTCTTTATTCCCGAGCTGGGCCATCTGGCGATGATCCTGGCCCTGTGCTTTGCCATCGTTCAGGCCATCGTGCCGCTGCTCGGTGCCTGGCGCGGTGATCGGCTGTGGATGAGCCTGGCACAGCCGGCCGCCTGGGGGCAGTTTACCTTTCTGGTATTCGCTTTCGGCTGCCTGACCTACGCCTTCATGACCGATGACTTCTCTGTCGGCTATGTCGCCAGTAACTCCAACAGCTCCTTGCCCTGGTACTACAAGTTCAGCGCCGTATGGGGTGCCCACGAAGGTTCGTTGCTGCTCTGGGCGCTGATCCTCGGTGGCTGGACCTTCGCGGTGTCGGTGTTCTCCCGGCAGTTGCCGCAAGTGATGCTGGCACGGGTGCTGGCAGTGATGGGCATGATCAGCACTGGCTTCCTGCTGTTCCTGATCCTCACCTCCAACCCGTTCGCGCGCATCCTGCCACAGATTCCTACCGACGGTCGCGACCTCAACCCGTTGTTGCAAGACATTGGTTTGATCGTTCACCCGCCAATGCTCTACATGGGTTATGTCGGTTTCTCCGTGGCGTTCGCCTTTGCCATCGCCGCCTTGCTTGGCGGTCGTCTTGATGCGGCATGGGCGCGCTGGTCGCGTCCTTGGACCATCGTCGCCTGGGCCTTCCTTGGTGTTGGCATCACCCTCGGCTCCTGGTGGGCCTACTACGAACTCGGCTGGGGTGGCTGGTGGTTCTGGGACCCGGTGGAAAACGCGTCTTTCATGCCTTGGCTGGTCGGTACCGCGTTGATTCACTCGCTGGCTGTTACCGAAAAACGTGGCGTGTTCAAAAGCTGGACCGTGCTGTTAGCCATTGCCGCATTCTCCCTGAGCCTGCTGGGAACCTTCCTGGTGCGTTCCGGTGTGCTGACTTCGGTGCATGCCTTCGCCTCTGATCCTGCGCGCGGCGTGTTCATCCTGATCTTCTTGCTGTTCGTGGTCGGCGGTTCGCTGACGTTGTTCGCTTTACGTGCACCGGTGGTCAAGAGCCATGTCGGCTTCAACCTGTGGTCGCGGGAAACCCTGCTACTGGGCAACAACCTGGTACTGGTCGTCGTCGCGTCAATGATTCTGCTCGGCACCTTGTACCCGCTGGTGCTCGATGCCCTGACCGGCGCCAAGTTGTCGGTCGGCCCGCCGTACTTCAATGCGTTGTTCATTCCGTTGATGGCGCTGCTGATGGTGGTGATGGCGGTTGGCATGCTGGTGCGCTGGAAAGATACCCCGGTCAAATGGCTGGCGAACATGCTCACCCCGGTGCTGCTCGGCAGTGCTGCGCTGGCCGTGGTGGCCGGCATCGCATATGGCGACTTCAACTGGGCCGTGCTGGCCACCTTCATGCTCGCTGCCTGGGTGTTGTTGGCCGGTGTGCGCGACATCTTCGACAAAACTCGCCACAAAGGCCTGATCAAAGGTCTGCCAACCCTGACCCGTAGCTATTGGGGCATGCAGGTGGCGCACCTTGGGATCGCGGTCTGCGCCTTGGGCGTGGTGCTTTCCAGCCAGAACAGTGCTGAGCGTGACTTGCGTCTGGCGCCGGGCGAATCCATGGACCTGGCCGGTTACCACTTCATCTTCGAAGGCGCCAAGCACTTCGAAGGCCCGAACTTCACCTCCGACAAAGGCACTATTCGTGTCATTCGCGACGGCAAGGAAGTCAGCGTGTTGCACCCGGAAAAACGTCTCTACACGGTGCAGAACTCGGTGATGACCGAAGCCGGGATCGACGCTGGTTTCACTCGTGACCTGTACGTTGCCCTGGGCGAGCCATTGGGCGATGGCGCCTGGGCGGTCCGCGTGCACGTCAAACCGTTCGTGCGCTGGATTTGGTTCGGTGGCTTGCTCACTGGTCTGGGTGGCTTGCTGGCGGCGCTGGATCGGCGTTATCGGGTTAAGGTGAAAAGCCGTGTGCGGGAAGCACTGGGCATGTCGGGAGCCACTGCATGAAGCGTTGGATAATGTTGTTGCCGCTGGCGTTGTTTCTGGTGCTGGCGGTGTTCCTCTACCGAGGGCTGTACCTGGACCCGGCCGAGCTGCCGTCGGCGATGATTGACAAGCCATTCCCGGCGTTCTCGTTGCAGTCTGTGCAAGACGGCAAGACCCTGACCCAGGCCGATCTAATCGGTAAACCGGCGTTGGTCAACGTCTGGGCCACCTGGTGCATTTCCTGCCGGGTCGAACACCCGGTGCTGAACAAACTGGCCCAACAGGGCGTGCTGATCTACGGCATCAACTACAAGGACGACAATGCCGCGGCCTTGAAGTGGCTGAGCGAGTTTCACAACCCGTACCAGTTGAATATCCATGACGGGGAGGGCTCTCTGGGCCTGAACCTCGGTGTGTATGGCGCGCCGGAAACCTTCTTCGTCGACAGCAAAGGCATCATCCGCGACAAGTACGTGGGTGTGATCGACGAAGCGGTCTGGCGCGAAAAACTGGCCGCCAAGTATCAGGCACTGGTCGATGAGGCCAAGCCATGAAGCGCTGGATCGCCGCGGCTGTTCTCGGCCTGAGCATCGCCGGTGTGGCTCACGCCGCGATCGACACTTACGAGTTCGCCAATGATGGCGACCGCGAGCGTTTTCGCGAGCTGACCAAAGAGCTGCGTTGCCCCAAGTGCCAGAATCAGGACATCGCTGATTCCAACGCACCGATTGCCGCTGATTTGCGCAAAGAGATTTTCCGCATGCTCGGCGAGGGCAAAGACAATCAGCAGATCATCGACTTCATGGTCGACCGCTATGGCGACTTCGTGCGCTACAAACCGGCCCTGACCTCGAAAACCGCGGTGCTCTGGTTCGGTCCGGCCGGGCTGTTGCTCGGTGGTGTGGTGATCATTGGCGTGATCATCCGCCGGCGTCGCGTACAGCGCACTGATACCCCGGATACGCTTTCCTTTGATGAGAGCAAGCGCCTCGATCAACTTTTGGATAAAGATAAGAATGATTGATTTCTGGCTCGCTGCAGGTCTGCTCTTATTAGTTGCCCTGAGTTTTCTGCTCATTCCTGTTTTACGCGGCCGCCGTGCCCAGCGTGAAGAGGACCGTACCGCGCTGAACGTGGCGCTTTACCAAGAGCGCGTGGCTGAGTTGCAAACTCAGCAGGAAGAGGGCGTACTCACTCCAGTGCAAATGGACACCGGCCGCGCGGAAGCGGCCCGTGAACTGCTGACCGACACCGAAGGCGCCGATACCGCGCGGGTTTCGCGTTTGGGCAAGCCGCTGCCATTGCTGGCGGCGATACTGGTGCCGGTGTTGGGCCTTGGTCTGTACCTGCATTTCGGTGCCAGCGACAAGGTCGAGCTGACCCGCGAATTCGCCCAGGCACCACAATCGATGGAAGAGATGACCCGTCGTCTTGAGCGCGCTGTGGCCGCGCAGCCGGATTCGGCTGAAGCTCTGTATTTCCTCGGTCGAGCCTACATGGCCCAGAATCGCCCGGCGGATGCGGCGAAGATCTTTGAGCGCACCGTGGCGCTGGCCGATCGTCAGCCGGAACTGCTCGGCCAATGGGCTCAGGCGCAATATTTCGCCGACAACAAGCAATGGTCGGACAAGGTTCAAGCCCTGACCGATGAAGCGTTGAAGGCTGATCCGAAAGAAGTCACCAGCCTTGGTCTACTGGGCATTGTCGCCTTCGAGGGCGAGCGTTATCAGGACGCCATCGACTACTGGAATCGTTTGCTGGCGCAACTGCCGCCGGACGATAACTCCCGTACCGCGCTGCAAGGCGGCATCGCCCGGGCCAGTGAAAAACTGCAGGCCAGTGGCGGCAAAGTCGCTCAAGCGCCGGTCGTCGCGGCGAAAACCGCAGCACTGCTCAAGGTTCGCGTTGACCTGGCGGCGGATCTGAAAGCCAAGGTCCAGCCGGGTGACAGTGTATTCATCTTCGCCCGCGCCACCTCGGGCCCACCCGCGCCACTTGCCGCCAAGCGTCTGACCGTTGCTGATTTGCCCGCGACCGTCGAGCTGGGTGATAGCGACGCGATGATGCCGCAGTTGAAACTGTCGAACTTCCCCGAAGTCCAACTGGTTGCACGCATTTCGCGCGCCGGCCAACCGACTGCCGGCGAGTGGATCGGTCGCAGCCAGCCCCTGGCCAGCGGCACCACCGCGCCGCAGCAATTGACCATCGACAGCCCGGATAAATAACAGAGAAGTCACCTATGACCGCCATTGCTCGTATCACCCTGCTTAGTCTGGTCCTGGGGTTAAGCGCCTGTGCGGTCCAACACCCGGCGCCAACCACCTTGCCACCCATCCCGCCTTCGGGGCCGAGCACCAAACCGGTTCCGTCTACGACGCCTGGTAAACCGACCACTCCAACCAAGCCCGCCAAGCCGCTGCCACGCACCTCCGCGAGTTTCGCCCCGCCACCGGGCGGTAATAGCCATTGGGATTCGAAGCTGGGCGTCTACGTCCTCGACGATCAGACCGACACCTTCTACCGCCAACGCACCTACTATCGCTGGAATAACGGCTGGAGCCGCTCCGTCAGCCCGAACGGGCCTTGGGAAGAGACGGATATTCATGGCGTGCCATCGGGGTTGGGGCGTCAATACCAGCAGTGAAGAAAACGGCGATCTATCGAGATCGCCGTTTTTTTTCAGCCGCAGATCAAGAGGCTTTCAACGCCTTTACCAAAGGCGCTCTCCGTGGAATGTCAGGATGTATTTCCAGATTTTGCAGTCGACCTTCTTCGAGTAGGACTGCGAACTGTATTCGGCTAGGGTTTGCGGTCACCCCATTTTCAGGAGGCAACATGCAGAGGCCCGCGATCAATCCGTCCTCGGTTTTCAACTCGCTGCAGTACGGGTTCAGTCAAGCGCTAGAGGTGCGTGGGGGTCGCCGATTGCTCCTTTCCGGTCAGGTCGGTGTCGATGCCAACGAGCGCACGGTTGGGCCTGGCCTGTTCGAGCAAAGCTGCACGGCCATCGATAACATCGAGAAGCTGTTGGCTGAGCGGGGAGGGAATTTAAGCCATGTGATCATGTTGCGGATCTACATCGCCGAATCGGCTCGCAACGAGCAGGAATCTATCGTCAAGGTGTTGCGCGAGCGGTTCCCTGACAATCCGCCGCCATCCTCCTGGATCATCGTCAGTGGATTGTCGCTACCGGAGTGGTTGATCGAGATCGAGGCCGAAGCGGTGCTTGCCGACTGACGTCATTGAGTGATGGCTGGTTGAGGCAATCGATCAGAATTTGCCTTGGCTGATCGGGCCTCTTCGCGGGCAAGCCTCTCTTCTACAGAAATAGCGCAGTACCTGTGGGAGCGTGGCTTGCCCGCGAAGGCGTCGGAACATTCAGAATAAATCTCAAGGGAACACCGCTTACAGCTCACCAGCAGACTCGCTCCAGCTTTCTGCAAAGTTGGCGCCATAGTCATTCAACACTCTGTAAAACAGATACCCATACCCCATCCCAAGAAAGACTTGCCGGCTGCAAGAGATTGCCGCTGCCGCGCACCTCCGCGAGTTTCGCTCCGCCACCGGGCGGCAATAGCCATTGGGATGCAAAGTTGGGCGTCTACGTCCTCGACGACCAGACCGACACCTTCTACCGCCAACGCACCTACTACCGCTGGAACAACGGCTGGAGCCGCTCCGTCAGCCCGAACGGGCCTTGGGAAGAGACGGATATTCATGGCGTGCCGTCGGGGTTGGGGCGTCAGTATCACAATTGAATCTGCTGCGCCTGTGAAAAGATCGCAGCCTGCTGCAGCTACGGATTAGCGCACACCTGGAATTGCGGGTGCACGCGGTACCCCCTGTAAGAGCTGCCGATGGTTCGGGCCGCGTTCGGACGATCTTTTTGCGGTGCACTCGCTCATTGATCTTTGCTAACCCTTGCGCACCAACAACTGCTCCACATAATCCACAAACGCCCGCGCCTTGGCACTGGCCATGCGCCCGGTGGGGAACACTGCCCACAGGTCCAGGCTCGGCAGATGCCAATCGGTCATCACTTCCTTGACCTCGCCACTGGCCAGCTCCGGAGCGAACATCCACTGCGAAGCCATGGTCAGCCCCTGATGGGCCAGCACGGCCTCACGCAAACCTTCGGCAGCATTGACCCGCACTCGTCCATTGATAATCACCGACTGCTCGCTGTCACTTTGGGTGAATTGCCAATTGGCGCCACCCCCCAAGGTGTAGACGATCGCCTGATGTTTCATCAGGTCAGACGGCGATGTGGGCTCGCCATGCTTTTCGAAATACGCCGTTGTGCCGAGCACCACTCGGCGGCATTCGCTGATCTTGCGTGCGGTCAGGCCTGAATCACTCAACGTGCCCATACGCAGGGCGACGTCGATGCCTTCTTCCACCAGATTGATATTGCGGTCGTCCAGCATCACATCGATGTTCAGATCCGGATGCTGATCGAGAAACGGCCCCAGATGCGGAACGATGTGCAGCCGGGCGAAGGTCACTGCCGCGCAAATACGCAAATTCCCGGTAAGCCCGGTACCTGCACCGCGTGCGGCGAAATCGGCTTCGTTGGCTTCTTCGATGGAACGCTTGGCTCGCTCGAAAAACGCCAACCCGGCCTCGGTCGGCGTCAGCCCGCGGGTCGAGCGCAGCAACAGGCGAACCGCCAATCGCGCCTCTAGCTGCGCGATGGTTTTTGACACGGCAGGCTGACCGATATTCAAGCGCCGGGCGGCGGCGGAGAACGAGCCGGTTTCCACCACACAGACAAAAGTTTCCATCGTCGCCAGACGGTCCATCGAGTTTCCTTATGCAGTGGATGTGATGCGTCAGAGCGGTTTAGCCGCCAATGGAGGCCAGCATCGCTTCGGGCTCTGGGCGTTGAGTGTAATCCGGGTTGACCTCGGCGTAGCGAATCACCCCGTCCTGACCGATCACGTAGCGCGCTGGCATCGGTAGCGTCCAGGACGGATCGTCGTTGAAGGTCGGCAGGTCGTTGCGCAGATTCTTGTACAGATCAATCAAGTAGTCCGGCAACTCGAAGCGCAAGCCGAAGGCTGCCGCGACGTCATTGTGAGTATCGCTGAGAATCGGAAACTCCAGGCCATTAGTGCGAACCGACTTGCGGCTGTTGGCGGCGATTTGCGGAGAGATTGCCAGCAGACTCGCTCCCGCTTCCTGCAAGGTTGGCAGGAATGCCTGCAAGGCTTGCAACTCCAAGTTGCAGTAAGGGCACCAGACACCGCGATAGAAGGTCAGGACCAGCGGCCCTTTGGCCAGCAGTTCGGCGGAGGATACCGCGTTGCCATCGGGATCCTTGAGGGTGAACAGCGGCGCTTTGTCACCGACTTTGAGTGCCCGCTCGGCGGCGCCCGATGCGATCAACTCGGCGGTGGCGCGCTCCATGACGGGATGGATTTCGGCCGGGGCGTTGTAGGGAGGTTTACCGGCTTTGAAGTCGGCCTTGAAGGCGTCGAGTTTTACTTGAAGTGTCATCGTCGTATTCCTTAAAGAGAGGAGCCGAGTGGCTGAGACGAATGATGACCGGGGAGGGAATGGCTTGGAACGCAGGTGGGGAGCATAGGATTCATGCTCGCGGGGAATGAGCTCATCGCTTGTTCAACACCCGGTAAAACAACAGGAAGTCATGGATCGGTTCTTTGTGCTTGAATAAAAATAACTCCAGGGTTATAGGAGGCGAGCTGGGCTTGTCTAGCAAGGCTGTAGTTTCGCAGGAGAACCGCAATGCAATATCCAATCTGTATCGAATGGGGCGACGAAAACACTGCTATCGGTATTCAGATCCCCGATATACCGGGTGCCGTGACCGCAGGCGATACATTCGAAGAGGCCTACAACGCGGCGGTCGAGATCGCGCACATCATGCTGCAAGAGATTGCCGCTGACGGACAGGCCATTCCTATGCCGACTTCGGCAGCGGCGCACCGTGGTAATCCCGATTTCGCCGACATGGGTTGGGGAATGCTGGAGCTTGATATCGCGCCTTATCTCGGCAAAACCGAGAAGGTAAACGTGACGCTGCCAGGCTTCGTCATTCAGCGCATCGATCGTTATGTGCGTGAGCACAACGTTAAAAGCCGCTCCTCATTTTTGGCAGATGCGGCGATGGAGAAGTTGGTTCGGCACTAGGTGCAGCGTTTAGATCGTCAGAAAAATCGCTTTCGCGGGCAAGCCTCGCTCCCACAGGTTGCGGAAAACCTTATGGGAGCGGGCTTGCCCGCGAAGCTTTTGAGATTCACACAGTCACCAGCACTCCCTTCTCTGAAACACTCAAAAACCGCATCAGTGCCAGCAACGGAAACGCGCTGCCAACGATCACGATCCACAGCCAGCCGCCCTGTTCGTACAGCGCACTGGCAATCGATGAACCAAAGGCGCCGCCGATGAAGATGCTGGTCATGTACAGCGCGTTGAGGCGGCTGCGACTGGCGGCGTCGAGGGCGTAGACCGCGCGTTGGCCGAGCACCATGTTCATTTGTACGCAGAAATCCAGCACCACGCCGGTCACCGCCAGGCCGATCACGCTGTAGGCCGGATGGACTAACGCAGGCAGGAAACTCAGCGCGGCAAACAGCATCGCCAGCAGCGACGCGATGCGCGTGTGGCCAGCGTCGGCCAGGCGTCCGCTGATGGGCGCTGCGATGGCACCAATGGTACCGACCAGGGCGAAGAGGGCGATTTGGGTTTGTGACAGCGCATGATTGCGCGCCAGTTCCAGCGGTACGGCGGTCCAGAACAGGCTGAAGGTGGCAAACATGCAGCCCTGATAAAACGCCCGCTGACGCAGTATCGGTTGTTGGCTCAATAACGTGCCCAAGGAACGCAGCAACTGGCCATAGGTCGCGCTATGGTCGGGCTGACGCTTGGGCACGGTGACAGCAAGTACGATGCTGATCGCCGCCATCAACAGGGCCGCTGCGATGAACATGGCGCGCCAGCCGAAATGGTCGGCCACCACGCTGGATACCGGGCGAGCCAGCAGAATCCCCAGCAGCAAACCGCCCATGATCCCGCCTACCACGCGCCCGCGAGACTCGGCCGGCGCCAGGTGTGCAGCCAATGGAATCAGGATTTGCACCGACACCGAACTGAAGCCAATCAGCAGTGAAATTAGCAAAAACGCGTTAGGTTGATCGATGAATGCCGCGCCCAGCAGGCTGGCGATGGCGATCACAGTGGTGATGATCATCAACCGGCGGTTTTCCAGCAGGTCGCCCAGCGGCACTAGAAAGAACAAGCCGAGGGCATAGCCAATCTGCGTCAGTGACACAATCAGGCTGGCCATGGTGCTGGACAAGCCGATGTCCGGCGCGATCAGTTCGATGATCGGTTGCGCGTAGTAAATATTGGCGACGATCGCGCCGCAGCAGAATGCAAACAACAGCACCATGCCTCGGGTCATGGTGGCCGTGCCGGTGGGCGGCCCTGGGGTTTTGGCGTTCATTGGCAATTCTCGTTCGAACAAGGGGAGGATGCGAGTGAGGCTAAAGGAATGGCCGCCAACACAGTAGGTAACCCGAGGCGATAGCTTTTATGCCCAATAGGAATGAGTGAGCGGTACTGATCGAAAAGATCACGAAAACGTGAAACCTTGCGTGAAAGCTTGATGATAACTTTACTGATATCTACTGCCTCAGCGAGTGCGTTGCCTCGTAAGGAGTCCGTTATCAACACTCGTCGCGTTCATCCATTGCCCGTCCGGCTCACCCATTGGATCAATGCGGTGGGCATGCCCTGCATGATCATGAGCGGCTGGGGGATCTACAACGCCTCGCCCTTGTTCGCCTTCCGGTTCCCGCACTGGTCAACCCTCGGCGGCTGGCTCGGAGGCTCGATTGCCGTGCATCTAGCGGTCATGTGGCTGCTGGTCGTCAACGGCCTGATTTATCTGGCGTATGGCCTGGTCAGTCGGCATTTCCGCCGTCAGTTATTGCCCATTTCGGTGCCCGCCATCAAGCAGGACCTGAGCGATGCGCTGCACCTTAAGCTCACTCACCACTTGGGGCATTACAACGCCGTTCAGCGCGTGTTGTATTGGTTGGTGCTGCTGTTGGGTGTACTGGTGGTGCTTTCCGGGCTGGCGATCTGGAAACCGGTGCAGCTGCAGGATCTGGTGCAATTGATGGGGGGTTACGACATGGCGCGCTACGTGCATTTCTTCGCCATGAGCGGGATCGGTCTGTTTGTGGTGATCCATATTGTGCTGGTGGTGCTGGTGCCGCGGACCTTGTTGCCGATGATTACTGGCCGCACCCGGGAGAATTCCCATGAGTGAGCGCAAACCACCGGTGAAACTCGAGCCCGCGCAGCGCACGCAATTGGTCGATGTGCAGCGACGGCTGTTCCTGCGCTCGGGGCTGACCATTGGCGCGATGTCTATGCTCAGCGGCTGTAACCTGGAGGACGGCGATCAAGTCGACAAAGTGTTGTGGGCCATGTCGCGCTGGAACGACAAGGTTCAGGCCTGGCTCTTCAGCGGTCAGCGGCTGGCGCCGGTCTATAGTGAAGCGAAGCTGACCCGGCCGTTTCCGTTCAATGCCTATTACGAAGAAACCGATGTTCCCGACATCGATCTCAGCGATTACCGGGTCGAGGTCTCGGGACTGGTCCGCGATAAACAGAACTGGACCCTCGAAGACCTGCGTCGGCTGCCACAACGCAGCGATATCACCCGCTTGATCTGTGTTGAAGGCTGGAGCGCCATCGGTCAGTGGGGCGGCGTGCCGTTGCGCACCTTCCTGGAACACATCGGTGCTGACCTGACGGCCAAGTACGTCGCCTTCAAATGCGCCGATCGGTATTACTCCAGTATCGACATGCCAACCGCTTTGCATCCGCAGACGCTGCTGGCGCTGGACTTTGGCAAGGTCGCACTGCCACCCCAATACGGTTATCCGTTGCGCCTGCGGGTGCCGACCAAACTGGGTTTCAAAAATCCCAAACACATTGGCGCCATCGTCGTCACCAATGAATACCCGGGAGGTTACTGGGAAGATCAGGGCTATAACTGGTTCAGCGGAATTTAAATAAGCATCGGTTCGATGCCCAGCACCTCAGCACCTCAGCACAGGAAAACCCCTTAAATGACTTCGATTTTTGGCAAGATGTCGCGTGTCAGCGTATTGGCTTCAGCCATCGCCGTTACAGCCCTGATGGCCATCGGCACGGCTCAGGCGCAAGACGCGCCAGCACAGCGTATCGGTGTGCGTGGAGCGATCACCGCACTGGACGGTGACGTGATGAAAGTCCACACCAACCGCGACGGCGACGTGACCGTCAACCTGACCCAGGACACTCAGGTTCGCGGCGTGACGTTGGCGCAAATCTCTGACATCAAGCCCGGCAGCTACGTCGGTTCGGCTGCCGTGCCGCTGCCCGATGGCACCTTGAAGGCGTTGGAAGTCCACGTGTTCCCGCCAGACATGGCCGGTACCGGCGACGGCCACCGTCCGTTTGATCTGACCAAGGACAGCAGCATGACCAACGGCAGCGTCGGCGATCTGGTGACCAGCAACGGCCGAACCATGACCGTCAACTACAAGGGCGGCAAAAAAACCATCGTGGTGCCGGACGACGTACCGATCGTCAATCTGGTGGCCGGCGACCGCAGCCTGCTCAAGCCCGGCGTTAAAGTCGTATTATTCGCCCAAAAAGCTGCGGATGGCAGCCTGACGGCGCAATTCATCTCGGCCGGCAAGGATGGCATGACGCCGCCAATGTGAGTATCTATCCGGCATAAAAAAGGCGACCTGAAGGTCGCCTTATTCATTTGAGCCCAGCGCTTATTGCCCGCTGTAAATCTGATCAAAAATCCCACCATCATTGAAGTGGGTTTTTTGCACGGTGCGCCAGTCACCGAAGGTTTTCTCTACCGAGAGGAAGTCGACTTTCGGGAAGCGGTCGGTGTATTTGGCCAGCACAGCAGGGTCACGCGGACGCAGGTAGTTGGCGGCGGCGATTTCCTGGCCTTCTGGAGACCAGAGGTATTTCAGGTATTCCTCGGCCACGGCGCGGGTGCCTTTCTTGTCGACGACTTTGTCGACCACGCTCACCGGCGGTTCGGCTTCGGCGGAGACGCTTGGGTAGATCACTTCGAACTGATCGCGACCGAATTCGCGGGCGATCATTTCGGCTTCGTTTTCGAAGGTCACCAGCACGTCGCCAATCTGGTTGGTCATGAAGGTCGTGGTGGCGGCGCGGCCACCGGTGTCGAGTACCGGCGCTTGCTTGAACAGCTTGCCGACGAAGTCTTTGGCCTTGTTCTCGTCACCGCCGTTTTTCAGCACGTAGCCCCAGGCCGACAGGTAGGTATAGCGACCGTTACCGGAGGTTTTCGGGTTTGGCACGATGACTTGCACGCCGTCCTTGAGCAGGTCCGGCCAGTCTTTCAGGGCTTTCGGGTTGCCCTTACGGACGATGAACACGGTGGCCGAGGTGAACGGCGCGCTGTGGTCCGGCAGGCGAGTGACCCAGTTTTCGGGAACCAGTTTGCCGTTGTCGGCGAGGGCGTTGATGTCGGTGGCCATGTTCATGGTGATGACATCAGCCGGCAGGCCGTCGATGACCGAACGGGCTTGTTTACTGGAGCCGCCGAAGGACATCTGCAGGATGATGTTTTCGTTGTGCTCGGCTTGCCAGTGTTTCTGGAAGGCAGTGTTGTAGTCCTTATAGAAATCTCGCATCACGTCGTAGGAAACGTTAAGCAGGGTCGGTGCGGCCTGAGCCACGCTGCTCAAGGCCAGGCCAGCGGCCAAAAGTGAGGCGCTAAAGAGTTTTTTCACTGCGCAATCCTTGTTCTAGTAAAAGTGGGCAATTTGCCAGCGACTATAGCCGTGGCTGCATATCTCTTTAAAGATTAAAAAGTACTGTGCTTATTCTATTTTCTTAAACAGTACATTGCCGCAGCGCGAGCAAAATGCCGCGCCATGTTCGTGACTGTTTTTCTTGCACACCGGGCAGTCGTGCTGCAGTTGTTCGCCACGCATGGCGTTGGCCAGTTCGGCGGTGAAGATCCCGGTGGGCACGGCGATGATCGAGTAACCGGTGATCATCACCAGTGATGAAATGACCTGGCCCAGTGGCGTTTTGGGCACGATGTCGCCGAAGCCGACGGTGGTCAGGGTGACGATCGCCCAATAAATGCCCTTGGGAATGCTGGTGAACCCGTGCTCGGGGCCTTCGACCACGTACATCAAGGTCCCGAATACCGTGACCAGGGTCGACACGGTGAGCAGGAATACGATGATTTTTTGTTTGCTGCCGCGCAAGGCTGACATCAAATAGTTGGCTTGCTTGAGGTACGGGCTGAGCTTGAGTACGCGGAAGATCCGCAGCATCCGGATGATGCGGATGATCAGCAGGAATTGGGCATCGGCGTAATACAGCGCAAGGATCCCCGGGACAATCGCCAGCAGGTCCACCAGCCCGTAGAAACTGAAGGCATAGCGCATTGGCTTGGGCGAGCAGTACAGGCGCAGGCCGTACTCGATAACAAAGACCACGGTAAAGGCCCATTCGATATAGGCCAGAACGTTGGCGTAGTTCTGGTGAACGCTGTCGATGCTGTCGAGGATCACAATCACCAGGCTGGCGAGAATGATCAACAGCAGTGCGCTGTCGAAACGTCGCCCGGCCACCGTGTCAGTCTGGAAAATCATGACGTAAAGCTGTTCACGCCAGTTGTTGCTGCTGTTCATGGGGAGCGCCTGAACCAATGATCAGCGAAGCCTAGGGGGATTCTCCCTGATAGTGCAAGGCGCACTGTCCACGGCGGCCTGGCGCAACACTCGAGTGCCGGCACGGACCAGCCAGCAGGCGAGGATGAAGGGGGCGGTGAGGGCCGATAGACCCAGCGCGTTGAAGCCGGGTGTCAGCAGGATGGCCAGCGCAATGCCGAACACAGGCAACCAGGGTTGGCGACGTTGCTGGCTGAAAGCGAGGGCGGCCAATGCCGGGTTATAGCCGTTCAAACCAAGCAGCGCGGTTGAAGACTCGTTAAGCAGTAAAGCGCACGTCAATCCGGCACCTGCGCCCACCAGCGCCCAAGCGGCGGCGCGACGGTTGGCAATCATCAGTCCGGCAGCGATCAATGCACCGGCCAACGGGTTATCGAGCAGCATGATCTGCCCCAGCCCTTTGAACTCGGCGCTGAGCAGGTTGAGGGTATTGAGTTCGGGTAACTGGAGGGGCGCGGTCTGATGGGGAGCTGCGAAGCTGAGCAGCAACCAGCTCAAACCCACGAAAGGTGCGGTGTAAGCCGGCAGACAATGAGGGGTGCGGGTGCGTTTGAGCCATTGCTGGGTGAGGATCGCACTGAGACCACCACTGGCGATGATCAGCAGCGGCAGCATGGCTGACCAGGCGAATTGCTGGCTCAGCAGCAAGCCGAGCAAGACGCCGTTGTAACTGAAGAGTCCGGCCTGTCGATCGACCTTGGCATAGCCGCGACGTTGCGCGGTGAGCAAGCCGGCGACACCGCCCAGTAATGCACCGCCCAACAGCGTCGGGGCCGTGAGCAGAATCGCCAACAGACACAGCAGGCCGCACAGCGGATCGCGCTGAAGGAAAATCTGGCTGAAGCCGTTGAGCAGGGCTGTGGCCCAGTCGGGGCAGTGAGTGTTGAAGTGGTGTGTGGACATGGTGGTGTCTGTGAAAGGGGGATGCCTGATAAACCGCGGTGTCCCCATCGCGAGCAGGCTCGCTCCCACATTAGATCTCCTGTGCACGCAAATATTGTGAACAGTAGGAATTCAATGTGGGAGCGAGCCTGCTCGCGATGGGGCCAGTGCAGGCGCTAAATTAACGTCTCGATCCGTAGCGAATTGGTCGACCCAGGCTGACCAAAAGGCACACCCGCAGTGATTAATAAGGTATCGCCACGCTTGGCCATGCCTTGTGCCTGGGCGATTTCCAGGGCGGTGGAGCAGACCTCATCAACCTGACGCAGCCGATCATTGACCACCGAGTGCACACCCCAGGCCACGGTCAGGCGGCGGGCGGTTTGCAGGTTTGGCGTCAGGTTGAGAATCGGCACTGTTGGTCGTTCCCGCGCAGCCCGCAAACTGGAGCTGCCGGATTCGCTGTAGTTCACCAGCACGGCCACCGGCAGAATGCTGCTGATGCGGCGGATCGCGCAGCTGATGGCGTCCGACACCGTGGCTTCGGCCTGTGGTCGGCTGACGTCCAGTTGCGCTTGATAATCCGGGCCATTTTCGACCTGGCGGATGATCTTGCTCATCATCTGCACGGCTTCCAGTGGGTAATCTCCAGAGGCGGTTTCTGCCGAAAGCATCACCGCATCGGCACCTTCGGCCACGGCGTTGGCGACGTCGGTGACTTCAGCGCGAGTGGGTGCCGGGGAGAAGCGCATCGACTCGAGCATCTGCGTCGCCACCACCACCGGTTTGCCGAGCTGGCGGCAGATGCTGATGATGTTCTTCTGAATCTGCGGCACGCTTTCGGCCGGGACTTCCACGCCCAGGTCACCCCGGGCAACCATGATCGCGTCGCTCAGCTCGGCGATTTCGCGCAAGTGTTCGACGGCCGACGGCTTCTCGATTTTCGCCATCAGAAAGGCTTTGTCGCCGATCAGCTCGCGGGCTTCGAGGATGTCTGCCGGACGCTGCACAAACGACAGCGCGACCCAGTCCACACCCAGTTCCAGGCCGAAGCTCAGGTCACGGCGGTCCTTGGCGGTCAACGGGCTTAGTTCGAGCAAGGCTTGCGGGACGTTGACGCCCTTGCGGTCAGACAGCTCGCCGCCGTTGAGCACGGTGGTGTCGATGGCGTCGGCGTGTTTGGCGGTTACCCGCAGGCGCAGCTTGCCATCGTCCAGCAGCAGGTCCATGCCCGGTTCCAGCGCGGCGATGATTTCCGGGTGGGGCAGGTTGACCCGGCGTTGGTCACCAAGTGTCGCGTCCAGGTCCAGACGCAACGCTTGACCGCGCACCAGTTGAACCTTGCCCTGGGCAAATTTCCCGACCCGCAGTTTCGGGCCTTGCAGGTCCATCAGAATCCCCAGCGGGTAATTCAGCTGTTTCTCGACTTCACGAATCCACTGGTAACGCTGAGCGTGGTCGGCGTGATCGCCATGGCTGAAATTGAGGCGAAAGATGTTCACCCCGGCTTCGACCAGCTCACGGATAGCGTCGATCCCGTCTGCGGCAGGGCCGAGGGTGGCGAGGATTTTGACTTTCTTGTCAGGCGTCATGTTTAGGGCTCTCGAGGATCAGGATGGCGCGGAAGTCGTTGACGTTGGTGCGGGTCGGTTCGGTGACGATCAACCCATCCAGCGCGGCGAAGTAGCCATAACCGTTGTTGTTATCCAGCTCATCGCTGGCGCTCAGGCCCAGGGCGGCGGCGCGGGCGTAGCTGTCCGGGGTCATGATGGCGCCGGCGTTGTCTTCGGAGCCGTCGATACCGTCGGTGTCGCCGGCCAGTGCATAAACGCCCGGCAGCCCCTTGAGGCTGTCGGTGAGGCTCAAGAGGAACTCGGCGTTGCGTCCGCCGCGACCCGTGCCGCGTACGGTGACGGTGGTTTCACCGCCCGAGAGAATCACGCAAGGTGCAGCCAGTGGCTGACCGTGCAAGACCACCTGACGGGCGATGCCCGCGTGGACCTTGGCCACCTCGCGGGACTCGCCTTCCAGATCGCCGAGAATCAATGGGCTGAAACCCGCCTGACGAGCTTTCACCGCCGCCGCTTCCAGGGATTGCTGGGGGCGAGCGATCAGCTGGAAGTGACTGCGGGCGAGGCTCGGATCACCGGGTTTGACCGTCTCCGATTCCGCGCTTTGCAGCCAGCTGCGCACCGTCGCCGGCACCTCAATGGCGTAACGTTTGAGAATGGCCAGGGCTTCGGCCGAGGTACTCGGGTCAGCCACGGTCGGACCGGAAGCGATCACGGTCGCGAGGTCGCCCGGTACATCGGAAATCGCATAGGTGTAGACAGTGGCTGGCCAGCAGGCCTTCGCCAGACGGCCGCCCTTGATCGCCGAGAGGTGTTTGCGTACGCAGTTCATCTCGCCGATGGTGGCGCCGGATTTGAGTAGGGCTTTGTTGATCGACTGTTTGTCGGCAAGGGTGATGCCGGCCGCTGGCAGTGCCAGCAATGCCGAGCCACCGCCCGAGAGCAGGAAGATCACCCGGTCGTCTTCGCTCAGGTTGCTGACCAGTTCAAGTACCCGTTTCGCCACGGCCAGGCCGGCAGCATCAGGCACCGGGTGGGCGGCCTCGACCACTTCGATTTTGTTGCAAGGGGCACCGTGGCCGTAGCGGGTCACGACCAGTCCCGAGACGTCGCCGTGCCAGCAACGCTCGACCACTTGTGCCATGGCCGCCGCCGCTTTGCCAGCGCCGATGACGATCACTCGACCGCTGCGATCACTGGGTAAATGCGCTTCAAGGACTTGCTGCGGATGGGCGGCATCGATGGCTGTGGCGAACAGCTCACGCAGGAATTGTTGCGGATCGACCGACATGGCGGGCTCCCGAGTTTCTTGTTATTGGGTAGGGCTACATGATCGTTCCCACGCTCCGCGTGGGAATGCCTCACTGGACGCTCTGCGTCCGCTTTTGTGACGCGGAGCGTCACGGGCTGCATTCCCACGCAGAGCGTGGGAACGATCCGTGATGTTACTTATCGCGAATCGAGAAGTTCGCCATGTGCTCGAGGCCTTTGATCAGCGCCGAGTGGTCCCAGTTGCTGCCGCCGATGGCCGCGCAGGTGCTGAACACTTGCTGGGTGTTGGCGGTGTTGGGCAAGTTGATGCCCAGCTCGCGAGCGCCGGCCAGGGCCAGGTTGAGGTCCTTCTGGTGCAGGCTGATGCGGAAACCTGGATCGAAGGTGCCTTTGATCATGCGTTCGCCGTGGACTTCGAGGATCTTCGACGAAGCGAAACCACCCATCAGCGCTTCACGGACCTTGGCTGGATCGGCACCGTTTTTCGAAGCGAACAGCAGGGCTTCAGCAACGGCCTGGATGTTCAGCGCGACGATGATCTGGTTCGCCACTTTGGCGGTTTGACCGTCGCCATTGCCACCGACCAGGGTGATGTTCTTGCCCATGCTCTGGAACAGCGGCAGAGCGCGTTCGAAGGCCTGGCTGTCGCCGCCGATCATGATGCTCAAGGTGGCAGCCTTGGCGCCGACTTCACCACCGGACACCGGGGCGTCGAGGTATTGCGCGCCTTTTTCGTTGATTTTCGCAGCGAAGGCTTTGGTTGCGGTCGGCGAAATCGAGCTCATGTCGATCACGATCTTGCCTGGGCCGACACCGGCAGCCACGCCGTCGGCGCGGAACAGCACGTCTTCGACCTGCGGGGTATCCGGAACCATGACGATGATGAACTCGGCTTCCTGAGCGACTTCTTTCGGGGTCGCCAGAGCGATCGCACCCGCGGCCACCAAGTCAGCAGGGGCAGGATCGTGGTGCGCCGACAGGAACAGGCTGTGACCGGCTTTTTGCAGGTTCAACGCCATTGGGTGGCCCATGATGCCGGTGCCGATGAATCCGATTTTAGCCATGAGAAAATCCTCTTGTTTTTATGCTATTAGCAGGCGATGAGGCTTTATGTGGGAGCGGGCTTGCCCGCGAATTAGACACTGGGGTGAGTCAGGCACACTGAGGTGTGGCTTTCGCGGGCAAGCCCGCTCCCACATGGGTTTTCAACCAGCCCAGACCTGCTTCAGTCGTGGTCAGCGGCTTGTATTCGCAGCCGACCCAGCCCTGGTAACCGATGCGGTCCAGGTGTTCGAACAGGAAGCGGTAGTTGATCTCGCCAGTGCCCGGCTCATTGCGCCCCGGGTTGTCGGCGAGCTGGATGTGATTGATCTCGTCCAGATGGTTGGCCATGGTCCGGGCCAGATCGCCCTCCATGATTTGCATGTGGTAGATGTCGTATTGCAGGAACAGGTTGGCGCTGCCCACTTGTTCGCGAATCGACAGAGCCTGAGCGGTGTTGTTCAGGTAGAAGCCCGGGATGTCGCGGGTGTTGATCGCTTCCATCACCAGTTTGATACCCGCTGCTTGCAGCTTGTCGGCGGCGTACTTGAGGTTGTCGACGAAGGTTTTTTCCACGATGGCATCGTCGACGCCTTGTGGGCGGATGCCGGCCAGGCAGTTGATCTGGGTGTTGCCCAGAACGTGTGCGTAGGCAATCGCCAGGTCGACCCCGGCACGGAACTCTTCAACCCGATCCGGCAGGCACGCGATACCGCGTTCGCCCTTGGCCCAGTCACCGGCCGGCAGGTTGAACAGCACCTGGGTCAGGCCGTGGGCATCGAGCTGGGCCTTGATCTCGGCGGAGCTGAAGTCGTAGGGGAACAGGTATTCGACACCACTGAAGCCGGCCTTGGCGGCAGCTTCGAAGCGGGCAAGAAAATCCTGCTCGGTAAACAGCATGGACAGGTTGGCTGCGAAACGCGGCATGGTGGTCTCCTGTATATGTGTGAGGCCTCCTGTGGGAGCGAGCCTGCTCGCGAAAGCGGTGTGTCGGCCAACATCTTTGTCGGATGTAAAACCGCCTTCGCGAGCAGGCTCGCTCCCACAGGGGTGCGATCAATAGTTAATCCAGCAGCGAAATCGCCGTCGGCGCATCGCTGCCGACCAGCGCCAGGTCTTCGAATTCGTTGACGGCGTTGATCTCGGTGCCCATGGAAATGTTGGTCACGCGCTCCAGAATGATCTCGACGATCACCGGAACCTTGAACTCTTCGATCATTTCCTGAGCCTTGCGCAGTGCCGGCTGGATCTGCGCCGGTTCGAAGACCCGCAGGGCCTTGCAACCCAGGCCTTCGGCAACCGCGACGTGGTCGACGCCGTAACCGTTCAGCTCCGGGGCGTTGAGGTTGTCGAAGGACAGCTGCACGCAGAAGTCCATGTCGAAACCGCGCTGCGCCTGACGGATCAGCCCCAGGTACGAGTTGTTCACCACCACGTGGATGTACGGCAGTTTGAACTGCGCGCCCACCGCCAGCTCTTCGATCATGAACTGGAAGTCGTAGTCGCCGGACAAGGCAACGACCTTGCGGCTCGGGTCAGCCTTGACCACGCCCAACGCCGCCGGAATGGTCCAGCCCAAGGGGCCGGCCTGACCGCAGTTGATCCAGTGACGCGGCTTGTAGACGTGCAGGAATTGCGCGCCGGCAATCTGCGACAGACCGATGGTGCTGACGTAGCAGGTATCTTTGCCGAACACCTGGTTCATCTCTTCGTACACGCGTTGCGGTTTGACCGGCACGTTGTCGAAGTGAGTCTTGCGGTGCAGGCTGGCTTTACGCTGCTGGCAGTCTTTCAGCCAGGCACTGCGGTCCTTCAGTTTGCCGGCGGCTTTCCACTCGCGGGCAACTTCGATGAACACTTTCAGTGCCAGGCCCGCGTCGGAAACGATGCCCAGGTCAGGGGTGAATACGCGGCCGATTTGAGTCGGTTCAATGTCGACGTGAATGAAGCGACGACCTTCGGTGTAAACGTCCACCGAGCCGGTGTGACGGTTAGCCCAACGGTTACCAACACCCAGCACCACGTCGGATTTGAGCATGGTCGCGTTGCCATAACGGTGCGAGGTTTGCAGACCAACCATGCCGACCATCAGCGGGTGATCGTCAGGAATGGTGCCCCAGCCCATCAGGGTCGGAATGACCGGGATACCGGTCAGCTCAGCGAACTCCACCAGCAAGTCACTGGCGTCGGCATTGATGATGCCGCCACCGGCGACCAGCAACGGACGTTCAGCCTGATCGAGCATGGCCAGGGCTTTCTCGACCTGCACCCGATTAGCCGTTGGCTTGGCCAGCGGCAGTGGTTCGTAGGCGTCGATGTCGAATTCGATTTCTGCCATTTGTACGTCGAACGGCAGGTCGATCAGCACTGGGCCAGGACGGCCGGAGCGCATTTCGAAAAAGGCTTTCTGGAAGGCGTAAGGCACCTGGCCCGGCTCCAGAACGGTGGTCGCCCACTTGGTCACTGGCTTGACGATGCTGGTGATGTCGACAGCCTGGAAGTCTTCCTTGTGCATACGGGCCCGGGGTGCCTGGCCAGTGATGCAAAGGATCGGAATCGAGTCGGCCGAGGCGCTGTAGAGCCCGGTGACCATGTCGGTACCGGCTGGCCCGGAAGTACCGATGCACACGCCGATGTTGCCGGCTTTAGTGCGGGTGTAGCCCTCGGCCATGTGCGAGGCGCCTTCAACGTGGCGAGCGAGGACGTGATCTATGCCGCCGACCTTCTGCAGGGCGGAGTACAGCGGGTTGATGGCTGCACCAGGGATGCCAAAAGCGGTATCAACCCCTTCACGGCGCATCACCAGAACGGCGGCTTCGATTGCTCTCATTTTGCTCATGGTTTTGTGCCTCTTACGTTTTGTAATTGTATACAAGTGGCTTTGCGCAGAGTGTATTCACGGCGGACGGCGCAGGTCAATCCATTTTCTCAAGCGGCTGTTTCATTCGTCAGAAGCCTGAAGTACTGTGGCTTTTCGTCGCATGAGCAGCTTTTCGAGAATTATTGTATACAAAAAAATAACTCATTGTGTTCTATTTGTCGTATCGGATTTCGCTTTGCCGAATTCCAAAGGCTTTCCCCATAACAAAATAAGGACGGCACCCATGAGCGCTTTAACCTTGAAAGTCGCAGTCAGCCTGACCGGTCGAGCCATAGTCGCGGGGCGCAAGATCGCCGCGGCACCGCTGACCATCGCAGTACTTGATGCCGGCGGGCATCTAGTCACCTTGCAGCGTGAAGACGGCGCGAGCCTGCTACGGCCGCAGATCGCTATCGGCAAAGCCTGGGGCGCGATCGCGCTGGGCAAGGGTTCACGCCTGTTGGCGCTGGATGCGCAACAGCGGCCGGCGTTTATCGCAGCCCTCAATAGTCTGGGGCAGGGCAGCGTGGTGCCAGCACCGGGCGGGGTGTTGATTCGCGATCAGGAGGGCGTGGTGATCGGCGCCATCGGCATCAGCGGCGATACTTCAGACATCGACGAGCAATGCGCAATCAGCGCCATCGAAGCGCAGGGGTTGCAGGCGGATGCGGGGGTAACCGCTTGATCTGAGCTGACTGATCTACCGCTATCGCGAGCAAGCTCGCTCCCACAGGGATCTCCTGAGTACACAAATTTTGTGAACGCCAGAGACCAAATGTGGGCGCGGGCTTGCTCGCGAAAGCAATCTTCCAGACACATCCAGCTAAAAGTCTGCTCTACCATTCGGCATTCGCAGGTCTAGCCTTTTCATGAGTTCATCATAAGAGGGCAAAGGAATGCTTGAGCTGTCAGCTTCACATCGCTTGCGCATTGGTCGCTATGCGGAGCAAAACCGGATCTATCTCCTGACGGCCAACCCCCTTAAGCGGGAGCCGGTTTTCAGGGATTTCACCCTTGGCAGGATGGTGGTACACCAGTTTAAGCAAGCACAGGACCAGGGTTTTGCCGACTCCTTGGCGTGGGTAGTCATGCCTGATCATTTTCACTGGCTTGTGCAATTGCAAAAAGGGTCACTGGGTGAATTGATGTGCCAGACCAAATCCTTGAGTGCTCGAACAGTCAATGCAGCGGCTGGCAGGACAGGCAGCCTCTGGCAGCAGGGGTATCATGATCATTCATTGCGGCAAGAAGAAAGCTTGGTCAGAGTTGCCCGGTATGTCGTGGCTAACCCTTTGCGGGCAGGGTTGGTAAAGCGGCTTGGCGACTATCCACTGTGGGATGCGATTTGGATTTGATCCGAAACCGAGTTGCCCCCTTCGCGAGCAAGCCCGCTCCCACATTGGGTCTCTGGTGTTCACTGGATTTGTGTACGCCGAAGATCCCGTGTGGGAGCGGGCTTGCTCGCGAATCGCCGCACCACGGTCTATCAGTCTGGCTCACACCCCTTGAGCACCAGCCGGATAATCGTCTGCGCCGCCGCTTCATAATCGGCTTCATCGAGCTTGGCTTTGCCGGTGACGGCTGAGATTTGCCAGTCGAAGTCGGCGTAAGTCTGGGTCGCGGCCCAGATGCTGAACATCAGGTGATTGGGGTCGATCGGGGCGATCTGGCCGCGGTCGATCCAGGTCTGGATGCAGTCGATATTATGTTTGGCCTGAGCGTTGAGCTGCTCGACCTGATCAGGGCTCAGGTGCGGTGCGCCATGCATGATTTCGCTGGCGAACACCTTGGAAGCAAACGGCAGATCGCGGGAGATGCGAATTTTCGAGCGGATATAGCCACTCAGCACTTCGCTGGGCACGCCGTCGGCATTAAACGGCGTCGAGGCCTGCAGGATCGGCTCGATGATACTTTCCAACACCTCGCGATAGAGGTTTTCCTTGGACTTGAAGTAGTAGTAAACGTTGGGCTTGGGCAACCCCGCCTTGGCCGCGATGTCACTGGTTTTGGTCGCAGCGAAGCCTTTGTCGGCAAACTCTTCACTGGCTGCACGCAGGATCAGTTCTTTATTGCGCTCGCGGATGGTGCTCATAAACCAGGTGATTCCTTGCCTGTTCTGGCGGTTGCGCATGGTAGCACCGGCTTTGCGCGGGGCTCAAGAATGCCCCACGGCGCGTTATGCCGCGTTATGCTCGGCAAAATTTATGACCGAAGGAAGCCTGACCCATGGCAGGAAGCAGTTTGCTGGTGCTGATCGACGACATCGCCGCCGTGCTCGACGATGTCGCCTTGATGACCAAGATGGCGGCGAAAAAGACCGCCGGCGTCCTGGGTGACGATCTGGCACTCAATGCCCAGCAGGTGTCGGGTGTACGCGCCGAGCGAGAATTGCCGGTAGTCTGGGCGGTTGCCAAGGGTTCGTTTCGCAACAAGTTGATCCTCGTTCCTGCCGCGCTGGCCATCAGCGCCTTCGCACCGTGGCTGGTGACGCCGCTGTTGATGCTCGGCGGGGCGTACCTGTGTTTCGAAGGTTTTGAAAAGCTCGCCCATAAGTTCCTGCATAGCAAAGCCGAAGATCAGGCCGAGCACGATCAGTTGATCGAAGCCGTGGCCGATCCCAAGACCGATCTGGTGGCCTTCGAGAAGGACAAGATCAAAGGCGCTGTGCGCACCGACTTTATTCTTTCGGCGGAAATTATCGCCATCACGCTGGGCATCGTGGCCGATGCGCCGCTGATGCAGCAAGTCATCGTGCTGTCGGGCATCGCCATCGTTATGACCGTCGGCGTCTATGGTCTGGTGGGCGGCATCGTCAAACTCGACGACCTCGGGCTATGGCTGACCCAGAAGCCGGGGCAGATGGCCAAAAGCATCGGCGGCGCCATCCTGCGTGCCGCGCCGTACATGATGAAAAGCCTGTCGGTGATCGGTACTGCGGCGATGTTCATGGTCGGCGGCGGGATTCTGACCCACGGCGTGCCGGCGGTTCATCACTGGATCGAAAGCGTGAGCCAGAGCACAGGCGGCTTTTCGCTGATCGTGCCGACACTGCTTAATGCGGTGGCCGGGATTATTGCCGGGGCGGTGGTTTTGATGGGGGTGATGGCGGTCGGCGAGGTCTGGCGGGTGGCGAAGGCTTGAAGATTGCGGATCAATACACGTAAGCGGTCTCGAAACAAAAAAGGCCATTCGGTTTAGTCGAATGGCCTTTTTCTTTACCCTTGTCCCGCAGATCGCGTTACTCGGCAATCTGCAGCTTGCGCGCCTCGGTGTAGACGTAACGCACTTTTTCGTACTCGAACGGCGAGTTCGTCTGCCCATAGCGGAATCTGGTCTGATAGCGCTTGTCGATGCCGCGCAGGACCCAGATCTCCGGATGATTCCCGCTGACCTGCGAGACGTTCAAGAAGTTGATCTGCGATTCTGCCGTGAAGTCGAACACCAGGCCGCCGGTATCACGCAGGTTCGACGGGCCGAGGATCGGCAGGACAATGTAGGCACCACCTGGGACGCCATAGAAGCCCAGGGTCTGGCCGAAGTCTTCGTTCTGGCGTGGCAGGCCCATCATGGTTGCCGGGTCCCACAAACCGGCGATGCCGATGGTGGTGTTGAGCAGCAGGCGGCCGGTGGTCTCCATGGAGCGCTTGCCTTTGAGCTGCAGCAGGCTGTTCACCAGGTTGGGCACATCCCCAAGGTTGTTGAAGAAGTTGCTGACCCCGCTGCGCAGGAAGCCTGGGGTGATGTAGCGATAGCCATCGACCACCGGCAGGAACACCCACTGATCAAAGCGGTAGTTGAAGTGATAGACCCGGCGGTTCCACGACTCCAGCGGGTCATAGACATTCAGCGCGTTCAAAGTCGAGCGTTCGAATTCGCGTTGGTCCAGCCCCGGG
The DNA here is from genome assembly GCF_048515765.1 of Pseudomonas sp. H11T01. NCBI lineage: Bacteria > Pseudomonadati > Pseudomonadota > Gammaproteobacteria > Pseudomonadales > Pseudomonadaceae > Pseudomonas > Pseudomonas sp. H11T01. Next base: position 47,796 of record NZ_JBLYED010000041.1, read on the forward strand.
TTGAACTTGAGTTTGGTCATGGGCTCGGTGAAGCCGTCCTGATCGACCACGGTGGTGGTGTTGGCCTTGCTGTTGTCGGCGTTGGCATAGCCTGCGCAGAGTAACGCAGCGATTAGCAGGAGAGGTTTAACCACGGAAGAACTCCAGCATGGCGTCGCTGTTGACGCGGTAGTTGAGGTTGCCGCAATGGCCGCCGTGAGGGTAAACGGTCAGACGGTCGCCGAAGGTTTTACGCAGAAAACCGAGGTCGCCCGGGCCGAGAATCAGATCGTCAGCGTTGTGCATCACGGCGATCTTCGGACTGTCGTGCAGATAGTCCTTGAGCGCGTACAGACTGACTTGGTCAATCAGTTGCAGCACGCTGCCGCCATCGGTGCGGGCGCGCCACATCGGGATCAACTGCTCGGTGATGTAACAATCGAAGTCGCATTGCAAGGCGCGCTTGAGGAACGGTGTAAGGCTGGTGCCTTCAGTGATCGGGTACTTGGGCGGGGTAATCAGGCCACGACGGTTGATCAGGTCCGAGGTGAAGGCAATGTCGGCCGCCGAGAAGCGGAACGAGGTGCCGATCAGCATGGCCATCTGCTCATTGCTCAGATGCTGTTTGGACTGTTGAAAGTCGTAGACCAGGGCGTCGTTGAGGTCGATATAGCCTTTTTGCTGGAAGTAGCGGGTCAGTTTGTTCAGCACCAATTCATAAAACGTGGTGCTGTTGTTGATGCCCTTGACTTCCGTTTGTACCAGCTTGTCCAGGTTGGTGATCGAGGTGTAGAGATTGACCGGTGGATTGAGCAGCAAGACTTTCTTGAAGTTGAAGCTGCGCCGGGTTTCATCCAGCTTGCTGACAAACGCCGCATCCAAAGCGCCCAGGCTATAACCGGTGAGGTAGAACTCGGTGATCGGCAGTTTCGGGTTTTGCGCACGTACGGCTTGCATGACGCGGTACAGGTCCTCGGCGTCGTCCTTGGTCACGCCAGGTGTGGCAAAGCGCGAGGCGGCGCTCATGAAGTCGAAACTGGTCGGCGACGACAGTTGCACCACATGGTAGCCGGCTTTGTAATAGAGCTTTTTCAGGTATTCGTTGATGCTGCTGTTGTAGGGCGCACCCGTACCGGAAATCAGGAAAATCAGCGGTGCGGGATGATCCTGTTTGGCCATGCGGTAGGTGAGCTTTTTCACTGCCCAGAAGTTGTCCGGCAGGTTGAACTCACGCTCCGGGCGCAACGTCAGGGTGTAGTCCCCTTGGTTGATATCCTCATCGGCCGGCAGCTCTGGCCGTAGATCCGGTGGTGTCGTGGCAATGGTCGCCTCGAACGGATTGGTCAGCGGGTAGCCATAACTGACCGCGTCGACATCGACTGCCAGTGCGGACGCACTCAAGATAAGGCCGCCAAACAAGGCAGCGAAGCGCAAGGAACGGAACATGACTAAATCCCTGAGAGGAAGGTGCCGAGTGAGGTACGCAGGCTATGACCACCGTGCTGTAACCAAAGTGCCATGCATCGGCACAAAAAGTCGGTTCAAACAGCCATAATCGGGATAATAGTAGCTGGACGATACACTTTGCGGCCATTTCGTGAACAGTTATCTGTGCAACACCCTTGCATACCGTCGTCGGGCGATTAAGCTGTGCGCCGTTTTCGTTTATCGGAGTACTTCATGTCCCGCCGCCTGCCCGTGATTTTGCTGCTCATTGTTTTGCCGTTATGGCTGGCTGCCGTTTATGGCGTGCGTTACGGATTGATGGAGGATGCCCAATGGGTTGGCATCTGTGTCGATGAGGCCAGCCGTTGGGAGTGCCAGGCGCGCTCGACGCTGGGGCTTCTGATTCATTTCAAAGTCATGGGCTGGGCAGCGCTGTCGGCGGCAATCATCGCGTTCCTGGTGCCGGGGCGGGCCGGATGGAGGCTGGCGGTGCTGGCGCTGTTGATCGGCTTTCCGGCGTTGGCGTTTTATAACGTCAGTCTTGCGGTGTTTGCGGTAGTAATTGCGGCACTGCGGTTGGTCAGGGCGCCGCGCGTCGCTGCTTGAGCACAAATCGCGAGATAGCGGAGGAGGCGGGATGTGCTCCCCGCCGTCTTGCTTCGGCCTGTCAGGCCGGTTGCAACTGTCGATCCATCGACTCGATGCACTGACGCATCTGCTCGCGACACTGAGCCATCAGCATCGGCATATCGTCCAGGCTCAACCCGGCGGTAGGGATTGCCGGCAGCGAGCGGATCAGAATTTCGCCACTGCGCCAGCGGTTCAGGCGCATATGCTTGATGTAGCTGCTGACGCACACCGGAACGATCGGCACCCCGGCGGCAATCGCCATCTGAAACGCGCCTTTCTTGAACGGCAGCAACGCTTCACCAAGGTTGCGCGTGCCTTCAGGGAATACCCAGATCGACGTGTCCTTGTGTCGCAAGGTGTGTGTGGTGGTCAGCATTGATTGGCGTGCCTTGTGCGCATTGCCTCGGTCAATCAACACGTTGCCGGCGAGCCAAAACAATTGCCCGAACAGCGGCACCCATTTCAGACTCTTCTTGCCGATGCACACCGTGCGCCGTGGCACCACATTGCCGAGCACGAACAAATCATAGTTGGACTGGTGATTGGCAATGATCACGCAGCCTGGTGGTTTGTCCATCAGCGGGCCGACCTCGGCCTTTACTCGCAGACGCAAAATGCACATGGCCGGCCAGGCATAGAGGCGTGCGCACAAACGGCTGTTATCCGGATTGAACGGCCGACATAGCCCCAGCACCACCCCGAGCACTCCCGCAGCAATAAAATGCAGGCTCATCAATAACATACGAAACAGATACAGCATTTACAGGCCCGCCGGGATAAAAGGTGGCGCAGTGTACGGATGTGCACTGTATTCGGCAATTAGCTGTATAGAGGCGGGAGATAGCCGATGTTTGAGCGCATGTTTCCGACCCGGAGCGTCAGATGCGGTTTAGAGCGGCCGAGGGGGGTTAAACGAAAGCCCAAGAAAAAGCCCGACTCAAGCAGATTGTGTGAAAACCTAGCAATCTGCTCTCCGGTTCAAGAAAATGCCCGCATCGCAAGATGCGGGCATTTTTCTTATGCGCTATATCCAAGGTGAAGATCGCTGCCAGGGGGCACTGTTTCCAG
>NZ_JBLYED010000042.1:0-47331 GCF_048515765.1 Pseudomonas sp. H11T01
GGAAACAGTGCCCCCTGGCAGCGATCTTCACCTTGGATATAGCGCATAAGAAAAATGCCCGCATCTTGCGATGCGGGCATTTTCTTGAACCGGAGAGCAGATTGCTAGGTTTTCACACAATCTGCATCTGGATCGCCTTTTTTTGTGTCTGCCAATCGTGCTGTGTCAGTCGATGTACTCGAACAGCTTCACAATCTTCTGCACGCCAGAAACACCCTGCACCAGACTGGTGGCTTGGGCGGCTTCCTGTTTGGTCAGCAAGCCCAGCAGGTAGACGATGCCATTCTCGGTCACGACTTTGATGCGCGAGCCGGGGATGCTGGCATCGGCGAGCATCTGGGTCTTGATCTTGGTGGTCAGCCAGGCGTCGTTCTGGCGCGCCAGCAGCGAGGAGGGCTGCAGAACTTGCAGCTCGTTGTGCACCGTCTTCACGCGCTGGACAGTGCCGGCGACTTGTTCGGCCTGAGCCTTCAGGTCGGCGCGCGGAGTCTGTCCGGCGAGCAGCACGACGCCGTTGAAGCTGGTGACGACGATGTGAGAGTTGTTGTCCAGGTCCGGATTAGCCTTGGCGATGTTTACGCCGACTTTGGTCTCGATCAAGGTGTCGTCGATCTTGCTGCCAAAGGTGCGGGTTCCGCGGTCGTCATCAATGGGTTTTTCGCGGCTGGCAGTAACCACTGACGTGCAACCGCTGATGCTCAGGCATAGAGTCAAGGCCAGTAGGCCAAGGCGATTAGGGGTCATTCTTCACTCCCAAACAGTTGGCTGTCGATCAAGTCGCAAAGGCAGTGGATCGCCAGCAGGTGGACTTCCTGAATACGTGCGGTGACATTGGCCGGTACGCGGATTTCGACGTCTTCGGGCAAAAGCAGCGAGGCCATGCCGCCGCCATCGCGTCCAGTCAATGCTACGACAATCATTTCGCGATCATGTGCGGCCTGGATCGCTTGAATAATGTTCGCCGAGTTGCCGCTGGTAGAAATCGCCAGCAAAACATCGCCAGGTTGGCCGAGGGCGCGGATCTGTTTTGAGAAGATCTCGTTGTAGCTGTAGTCGTTGGCAATCGAGGTAATCGTCGAGCTGTCGGTGGTCAGTGCGATGGCCGGCAGGCTCGGGCGCTCGCGCTCGAAGCGGTTAAGCAGTTCTGACGAAAAATGCTGTGCGTCACCCGCAGAGCCGCCGTTGCCGCAGGAGAGCATTTTGCCCTCGTTGAGCAGGGCATTGACCATCACCTGACTGGCTTGCTCGATGTGCGGTGCAAGTACGTCCATCGCCTGTTGCTTGGTGTCGATACTGGCCTGAAAAAGCTGGCGAATTCGGGATTGCATGTCCATCTGTGTGACCTTAAGTGGCGCGGCTTTCCGGCACACGAATGTGCAGCCCGCAAAGCAAAGAGCAAAATTGGTTAAGTGAAAATGTCCGGCTCGGTTTGAGCGCTTCGATCAGCTGTCAAAGGCATTCCGTAGCCAGTTCAAATGAGGTGCTGCACCGATGGCGCCGTCTATGGCGACCACATCGAAACGGCAGGGGTGATTGGCCCAGCGCGACTCGCGCTGCAGAAAATACTGCGCGGCGAGTATCAGCTTCTGGCGCTTGCGTGCATCAATGCTGCCGAGTGCGCCACCCCATTGCGTGTGTTGTCTGTAACGGACTTCGACGAATACTACTGTATCGCCATCAAGCATGACCAGATCAAGCTCGCCACGTTTGCACAACCAGTTCTGCGCCAGCAGGCGCAGACCTTGTTGTTGGAGGTGCTTGAGCGCTTGGCTTTCGGCATCCTTTCCGCTTTGTTGGCGTGACCTGTCAGGCATCAGCGCGCAGTATCCGGTAGGCGTTGAACCTGGCCGTTGACGAACTCGGCCCAAGGCAGTTGGCGCTGGACCCGTTGCGACGGGCTCATGCTCAAGCTTCCCGACAGACCTTCGACGCGACTGTCTGGCAGTGCCTTCAGTTGGCCCAAGCGCGGCGCCAAGCGATAGGCGTCAACACCCATTGCGTACAGGCGACCCAGGCTGCCGCCAGCTTGTGGCCATTGTGCAGCCACTTGCTTGCGTAATGGGTCATTGGCATCCAGCAGCCACGGCGTTTCGCAGAAGCGCACACCATTCATGTCGTTGTACTGGTTTTGATCGCCGCTGGCGCTGAATACGTGCGAAGTGGCGTAAACCGGCACATCACCTGCGTATTGGAAGTTCAGTGTTGGCTTGATCTGCTGGGCTTGCTGCGGTGTGGCGGCGAGGAAAATGAACTCGATGTCCTGGCGACGTGAAGGTTGGGCGGCCACCTGCGAGCCCACAGTATTTTGCAGGCTCTTGGCGCGACCTTCGCTCTGACGCAGCTGGAACATGTCAGCAATCTGTTGGGCCAGTTGAACCGGCTGGTCGACGCGTTCGATGGCAACGATGCTGCCGCCGTTGGCTTGCCAATCCTGGCTGAACGCCTTGAGTACCCGATCGCCCCATTCGCCTTTCGGCACCATGGCGGCAGCGCGATGCAGGCCGTCGGCGCGGGCGCGGCGAGATACTTCGCGGGCTTCGTCTTCAGCGGCAAGGCCGAACTGGAACAGCTGTGCTGGCCCTTTTTCGCTTTCGCTATAGTTCAGGGCCAGCGTGGTAATAGGCAATTGCGGGCGAGCGCTGAGCTGTTTGACCAGTGGTTTTTCCAGTGGGCCGATCACCAGTTGCACGCCGGCGGCCTGGGCTTTGCTATAGAAATCGTCCAGCGAGGTCAGGTGTGAGCTGTCATAAAACTCGATGCTTGGTGGCTTCTGCCCGGCTTGTTGGGCCTGATAGTGAGCGGCCATGAAGCCTTCGCGCAGCGCTTTGCCGACCGAGGCCAGAGGACCGTCCTGTGGCAGCAGCAGAGCAATCTTGGTCAGCGATTGGCTGGCCAGTTCCTTGAGTTTGGTCAATGGCAGGGGCAGTTGAATGGCGGCGGGGTGTTTAGGGTTCTGTGCGCGCCATTTATCGATGGCGGCCTGTTGCTGCTCCAGGGTGCCGGCGGTTTTCACTGCCAGGGCCAGGGCCAGCCAACCACCGAGGTCGTCATTGCTGGTGGGTTGCAATTGATCGGTAGGCAGGGCGGCAATCAGCGCCCAGATCGCTTCGTGGTTTTTACTGGCAGCATCGCCGCTAAGCAGCGGGGCAATGAAGATGCGTTCCCGGGCGGCGGCCAGGGTCTGGCCATCAGCCTCAAGCGCGAGAGCATGTACGCTCCCGGTGCGGATCTGTTGCTCGACCGGCAACTCGCCCAGACGTTGCAGGCTTGGGTGGCTCAAGGCCGTTAGCGCTGCTTTGGGCTGGTTGCGGGCCATGGCCAGTTCGGCCGCCAGGGTGCTGGCGAAAACCTGTTGACCTGGCTTGAGTTGTTCCAGAGGGACTAGCGCAAGAATCTGCGCCGACTGGCCGGCCTTGTTTTGGTGATAGGCCAGATCCGCCGCGCTCAAGCGCAGCAAGGCTGCTTTCTCGGGCGTTTTGCTGGCGGCGGCCTGTTCGAGCAACTGCTCGATACTGGCATCCGGGGTCCGTGGAAGTTCGCCAAGGCTGGACGAGGGCGAGCTGGCGCAAGCCGCCAATAGGGCAGCGAGGCAGAGGGCAGAGAACAGCCGCAGGCAAGCGATCATGTAATGTTCCTGATACTCGATCAAATTAGCGTGGAATTGTACCCAAGCGCTGGCCGGGGCGCGATGTTACTGGCGTTAAACCGTCAATTTAGCTGGTGCAAATGTTGCCGGGCTTTGGAAAAGACTGAATAACACTGAGTTGCAGGGTGTCTGGGGGGCGCATCGCGAAGGCCTCTACAGGCTACAATGGCGCTTTTCCCGATCATGAGGTGTGCGCTTTGACTGCTCCAGGTGCTTTGAATTCCGCTGCTGGCTCGCTTTATGTGGTGGCGACGCCCATCGGCAACCTGGACGACATCAGTGCGCGCGCACTGAAAATACTGCGCGAGGTGGCGTTGATCGCCGCCGAAGATACGCGTCATTCCCTGCGGTTGCTGCAGCACTTTGGTATTTCCACTCCGCTGGCGGCGTGCCATGAGCACAATGAACGCGACGAAGGCAGTCGTTTTATTACTCGGTTGCTGGCCGGTGATAATGTTGCGCTGATTTCTGATGCTGGCACGCCACTGATTTCCGATCCTGGCTATCACCTGGTTCGTCAGGCCCGTGCTGCGGGTATCAATGTCGTGCCTGTGCCGGGTGCTTGCGCGTTGATCGCTGCTTTGTCTGCGGCAGGTTTGCCGTCTGATCGTTTTATTTTCGAAGGTTTTCTGCCGGCCAAGGCGGTGGGACGTCGCGCTCGTCTGGAATTATTGAAGGAAGAGCCGCGCACGCTGATTTTTTACGAGGCTCCTCATCGTATTCTAGAATGCTTGCAGGATATGGAATTGGTCTTCGGCGCGGAGCGGCCTGCTTTGCTTGCGCGTGAGTTGACCAAAACCTTTGAAACGCTCAAGGGGTTGCCTCTGGCGGACCTGCGGGCTTTTGTCGAGGGTGACAGCAATCAGCAGCGCGGCGAGTGCGTTGTGCTGGTGGCGGGATGGTCCGCACCCGTAAGCGACGAGGCGGTCAGTAGCGAGTCAATGCGCATTCTCGACTTGCTGCTCAAAGAGATGCCGCTCAAACGAGCCGCGGCATTGGCGGCAGAAATTACCGGTGAGCGCAAAAATGTCTTGTATCAGGTTGCTCTGGATAAGCAGAAAGCCGAGTAGATCGCAGGTTGTAGAGTGGCAAAAGGCTTTTAGCGCTTGTTCTTCGGCTACTCTACCGTTAATCTTTGCGACGGAGAGTCGATTGGACAGTCGCTGCCTTCTATGAAAATTAGAGGGGGGAGGAAAGTCCGGGCTCCATAGGGCGAAGTGCCAGGTAATGCCTGGGAGGCGTGAGCCTACGGAAAGTGCCACAGAAAATAACCGCCTAAGCACTTCGGTGCCGGTAAGGGTGAAAAGGTGCGGTAAGAGCGCACCGCACGACTGGCAACAGTTCGTGGCTAGGTAAACCCCACTTGGAGCAAGACCAAATAGGGTTCCAAGGCGTGGCCCGCGCTGGAACCGGGTAGGTTGCTAAAGATGTCCAGTGATGGCCATCGTAGACGAATGACTGTTCACGACAGAACCCGGCTTACAGATCGACTCTCCACCTTTTTCCCTCCCTGCTTGATTCAATAGCAGAAGCGCTTTTGTAATACCAAAAAAATCTTACTCTTAACAAATCACTTTAACTTCTGATCGTAGCCTACTGGCTTGATTGAAGTTGGCGAGTAAAAACATCCGCAAAATTCGTACTACCCCTCCTATAAGTCTCCTAAATCTCCGATCTGTAAGGCTTTTCCGTGAATCCGCGCCTTGACGGTGCAGTGGGCGCATTCCTATAGTGTGCACAAGTGGCGAAAAGTGGCATGAAGTGGGTTTTTTGAGCGCAAAACGCTAATATTTGGAGAAACGCTGTCGTGTTTCGCGGAGCTAATGCTATCAGTCTCGATGCAAAAGGCCGTCTCGCCATGCCGAGCCGGTATCGTGACGAGCTGGTTTCGCGAAGTTCCGGGCAATTAATCGTCACGATCGATGCCGTTGATCCTTGTTTGTGTGTTTACCCCCTCGATGAGTGGGAGCTGATTGAAACCAAACTGCGCGCACTGCCTTCGCTACGCGAAGAAAACCGTCGTTTGCAACGTTTACTGATTGGTAATGCCGTCGACCTCGAGCTCGATGGCAGTGGTCGTTTTCTGGTTCCGCCACGTTTGCGTGAATATGCCAAGTTGGATAAGCGCGCAATGTTGGTTGGCCAACTGAACAAGTTCCAATTGTGGGACGAGGATGCCTGGGACGCCGTTTCTGCTGCGGACCTGGCTGCCATTCAACAACCGGGCGCTATGCCTGATGAACTGCGTGATTTGATCCTGTGACTATTGATAGCGGCTTTAACCACATCACCGTACTGCTTGACGAAGCCGTCGAGGCGCTCGCCGTACGTCCTGATGGCTGCTATCTGGACGGAACGTTCGGGCGCGGCGGGCATAGTCGTCTGATACTCAGCCAGCTCGGTCCCGATGGTCGCGTGTTGGGGTTCGACAAAGATCCTCAAGCGATTGCCACCGGGCAAACGCTAGCGGCCGAAGACGGCCGCTTTGTCGTTGTGCAGCGCAGCTTTGCCGAGCTGGGTTCGGAAATTGCCGAGCGCGGTCTGGCCGGCAAGGTCAACGGCGTGCTGCTCGACCTGGGTGTTTCCTCGCCACAACTCGATGATCCGGAACGCGGCTTCAGTTTCATGAATGACGGCCCGCTGGACATGCGCATGGACCCTAGTCGCGGGGTCAGTGCCGCTGAGTTCATCGCTACGGCTCCTGCGGAAGAAATCGCCCGAGTGTTCAAGGAATACGGTGAAGAACGTTTTTCCGGGCGCATGGCGCGTGCGGTTGTCGAGCGCCGTGTCATCAAGCCATTCGAGCGTACCGGTGATTTGGCCGAAGTCCTGAAAGTCGCCAATCCGGCCTGGGAAAAGGGCAAACATCCGGCTACCCGGGCTTTCCAGGGGCTGCGCATTCACGTCAATAACGAACTGGGCGATCTGGAAACCGGCCTTGAAGCCGCGCTGGAAGCCCTCGAAGTGGGCGGCCGTCTGGTTGTCATCAGCTTCCACTCGCTGGAAGACCGCATCGTCAAATTGTTCATGCGTCGTCTGGTGAAGGGTGAAACCGACAACCTGCCGCGCAACCTGCCGGTACGTTTTGAAGCCTTCGTGCCGAAAATCAAAATCCATGGCAAAGCGCAGTTCGCTTCCGAAGCCGAACTCAAGGCCAACCCACGTGCTCGTAGCGCCGTCATGCGCGTGGCGGAGAAGCTGCGGTGAGCAAGCTCTTCGCCAAGCCACTTCCAGGCGGAAGCTTTTTCATGCTGCTGCTGTTTATTGGCGTGCTCGTTTCCGCGATTGGGGTGTCTTACAGCGCCCACTGGAACCGTCAGCTTCTTAATACCCTCTACGGCGAACTGAGCGTGCGCGATAAAGCGCAGGCCGAGTGGGGCCGGCTGATTCTCGAGCAGAGCACCTGGACCGCCCACAGCCGGATCGAAGTGCTGGCTACTGAGCAACTGAAGATGCGCATTCCCGGCGCAGCTGAAGTGAAGATGGTGGCGCCATGATGAAACTCGAAGGCGCCCTTTATCCTTGGCGTTTCCGCGTGGTGCTGGGTTTGCTGGCACTGATGGTGGGTGCGATCGCCTGGCGCATCATCGACCTGCAGGTGGTCGATCGTGACTTCCTCAAAGGTCAGGGGGACGCTCGCAGTGTTCGTCATATCCCGATTCCTGCGCACCGCGGTCTGATTACCGACCGTAATGGCGAGCCTTTGGCCGTCAGTACGCCGGTGACGACCTTGTGGGCCAACGCCAAGGAAATGCAACTGGCCAAAGACAAGTGGCCAGCATTGGCGGCTGCGCTGGGGCAAGATCCTAAAGCGCTGGCCGAACGCCTCGAGTCGCAAGCCAATAAAGAATTTATCTATCTGGTACGTGGTTTGACCCCCGAGCAGGGTCAGGCTGTGCTTGATCTGAAAGTGCCCGGCGTCTACGGCATCGAAGAGTTCCGGCGTTTCTACCCGGCCGGTGAGGTCACCGCCCACATGGTCGGCTTTACCGACATTGATGACCACGGCCGCGAAGGCGTCGAGCTGGCTTATGATGAATGGCTGGCAGGGGTCGCAGGCAAGCGACAGGTCATCAAGGATCGACGTGGCAGGCTGATCAAGGATGTCCAGGTCACCAAAAACGCCAAGGCCGGCAAGCCCTTGGCGTTGTCTATTGACCTGCGCCTGCAATATCTGGCCAACCGGGAACTGCGTAACGCCATTGTGGATAACGGCGCGAAAGCCGGCAGCCTGGTGATCATGGATGTGAAGACCGGCGAGATTCTGGCGATGGTCAACCAGCCAACCTACAACCCGAACAACCGCCGCAACCTGCAGCCGGCGATGATGCGCAACCGCGCCATGATCGACGTGTTTGAGCCAGGTTCGACCATGAAGGCGATCTCTATGAGCGCGGCGCTTGAAACCGGGCGCTGGAAGCCAAGCGACACGGTCGAGGTTTATCCTGGCACCTTGCAGCTGGGCAAATACACCATTCGTGACGTCTCCAAGACCGAAGGGCCAGTACTCGACCTGACCGGGATTCTGATCAACTCCAGTAACGTCGGTATGAGTAAGGTTGCTTTCGATGTCGGCGGCGAGACCATTTACCGTCTGATGCAGAAAGTCGGCCTCGGCCAGGACACCGGCCTTGGCTTCCCGGGTGAGCGTGTTGGCAACTTGCCGAACTACCGCGATTGGAAAAAGGCCGAAACGGCCACGCTGTCCTACGGCTACGGTTTGTCGGTCACCGCGATTCAACTGGTGCATGCCTTCTCGGCGCTGGCCAACAACGGCCGGATTGCTCCGCTGACCTTGATCAAGACTGACAAGGCTCCAGAAACCACCCAGGTGATTCCGGAAAAAGTCGCCAAAACCATGCAAGGCATGTTGCAGCAAGTGATTGAAGCGCCGCGTGGTGTGTTCCGCGCACAAGTGCCGGCTTATCACGTGGCTGGCAAGAGTGGTACCGCACGTAAGACGTCGGTGGGCACGAAGGGTTATGCCGAGAATTCCTACCGTTCGCTGTTCGCCGGTTTCGGTCCGATGAGCGACCCGCGTTACGCAATCGTGGTGGTCATCGATGAGCCAAGCAAGGCCGGCTACTTCGGTGGTCTGGTCTCGGCGCCGGTGTTCAGCAAAGTGATGTCCGGCACCCTGCGCTTGATGAATATCTCGCCAGATAACTTGCCGCCTGTGCAACAAGCGAATGCCACACCCGGCAATGTAGTCAAAGCTAATGGAGGGCGCGGCTGATGTCTCTTAGCCTGAACAAGATTTTTGCCCACGCCGGTCGTGATCTGTTGATTCGCGAACTGACCCTGGATAGCCGCAATGTCCGTGCGGGCGACCTGTTTCTCGCGGTCCCTGGCGGCAAGGTGGATGGCCGTGCACACATTACCGACGCTTTGCAGCGTGGTGCGGCGGCAGTGGCTTACGAAGTTGAAGGCGCTACCGTTCTGCCAATCACTGATGTGCCACTGATTCCGGTCAAAGGCCTGGCAGCGCAACTGTCGGACATCGCCGGGCGCTTCTATGGCGACCCGAGCCGCAACCTGAATCTGATAGGCGTGACCGGTACCAACGGTAAAACCAGCGTGACCCAATTGGTTGCGCAGGCACTGGACTTGCTCGGTCAGCATTGCGGCATCGTCGGCACGCTGGGCACCGGTTTCTATGGCGCGCTGCAAAGCGGCCTGCACACCACGCCCAATCCAATTGCCGTGCAGGCAACCCTCGCTGACCTGAAAAAGGCCGGTGCCAAAGCCGTGGCGATGGAAGTCTCCTCCCATGGTCTGGATCAGGGTCGTGTCACCGCCCTGGCGTTTGATGTGGCGGTAATGACCAACCTGTCCCGGGATCATCTGGATTATCACGGGACCATGGAGGCTTACGCCGATGCCAAGGCCAAGCTATTCGGTTGGCCTGATCTGAGCTGCCGGGTAATCAACCTCGACGACGACTTTGGTCGGCAACTGGCTGTCGAAAAACTTGAATCACGTCTGATCAGCTACAGCCTGGAAGATTCCAGCGCCTACCTGTATTGCCGTGAAGCGCAATTCAACGACGAGGGTGTACGCGCCACGTTGGTCACGCCTCAGGGTGAGCACCATTTGCGCAGTACCTTGCTTGGCCGTTTCAACCTGAGCAACGTATTGGCGGCCGTTGGCGCTTTGCTGGGTCTGGACTACGCGCTGGACGAGATCCTGCACGTACTGCCGAAACTCGAAGGCCCGGCCGGTCGCATGCAGCGCCTGGGCGGCGGTACTCAGCCGTTGGTGGTGGTCGATTACGCCCATACCCCGGATGCGCTGGAAAAAGTCCTGACGGCGCTGCGTCCTCATGCCAAGGGTAAGTTGCTGTGCCTGTTTGGTTGCGGCGGTGATCGCGATCGCGGCAAGCGCCCGCTGATGGCTGAAGTGGTTGAGCGTCTGGCGGACGGTGTATTGGTCACCGACGACAATCCACGTACCGAAGCGCCTTCGAAAATTTTCGACGATATTCGCGTTGGTTTCAGCGCTGTGGATAACGTCACTTTCGTGGTAGGTCGCGGCCAGGCCATTGCTCAGCTGATTGCCAGTGCTTCGGCCGACGATGTGATCGTTCTGGCCGGTAAAGGTCATGAGGACTATCAGGAAATCAATGGCGAGCGCCACGCTTTCTCCGATCTGGTCGAGGCCGACAGGGCGTTGACCGCATGGGAGGTGGCCCATGCTTAAAGCCCTTAAATTGAGTGAATTGACCGGCGTATTGGCCGGTCGCCTGGTGGCTGGCGATTGCAGCTTTGACGGCGTCAGCATCGACAGCCGCGCAATCAAGCCGGGGCAACTGTTTATCGCCCTGAGCGGTCCGCGTTTCGATGGTCATGACTATCTGAATGACGTTGCCGCCAAAGGCGCCGTTGGTGCATTGGTCGAGCGTGAAGTAGCCGATACCACACTGCCGCAATTGTTGGTGAGTGATACCCGTCATGCGCTGGGCAAACTCGGTGCACTGAATCGTGCTGCTTATACCCATCCAGTAGCGGCGATCACTGGTTCCAGCGGCAAGACCACCGTCAAGGAAATGCTCGCGAGCATTCTGCGTACGCGCGGGCCTGTTCTGGCGACCCGCGGTAACCTGAATAACGATCTCGGCGTCCCGCTGACCTTGCTTGAACTGGCCCCGGAACACGCGGCGGCGGTGATTGAGCTCGGTGCTTCACGGATCGGCGAGATTGCTTACACCGTTGGCATGACCAAGCCGCACGTGGCCGTGATCAATAATGCCGGGACCGCCCATGTCGGTGAGTTCGGCGGGCCTGAAAAAATTGTCGAAGCCAAGGGCGAAATCCTTGAAGGGCTGGAGGCTACCGGCATCGCCGTTCTCAATCTCGACGACAAGGCATTCGCCATCTGGAAGACCCGGGCTGGCGGTCGTCAGGTGCTGAGTTTTGCGCTGAACAATACCGCAGCCGATTTCCATGCAACCGATCTGGATCGCGATGCGCGCGGCTGCCTGGCGTTCAATCTGCACAGTCCGCAAGGCGTGGAGCGGGTTCAGCTGAATCTTCTGGGCAGCCATAACGTTGCCAACGCGCTGGCTGCGGCTGCCGCTGCTCATGCGTTGGGCGTCTCGCTGTCGGGTATCGCCACTGGCCTGGGCGCGGTTCAGCCGGTCAAGGGGCGCACCGTCGCGCAACTGGCGAAGAACGGCATGCGCGTGATCGATGACACTTACAACGCAAACCCCACCTCTATGTGCGCTGCCGTTGATATACTCGCCGGCTTTTCCGGTCGCACCGTTCTGGTGCTCGGGGATATTGGCGAGTTAGGCGAGTGGGCGGAGCAGGGGCACCGTGATGTTGGCGCTTATGCCGCCGGCAAGGTTTCCGCGCTTTACGCCGTGGGGCCGATGATGGTTCACGCCGTGACAGCTTTTGGCCAACAGGCTTATCACTTCGCCACTCAGGCTGAGCTGATCGAAGCCCTGGGCGCCGAACACGATACAAACACCACTATTTTGATCAAGGGATCGCGCAGCGCGGTGATGGAAAACGTCGTCGCGGCTTTGTGCGGTTCCCTTCTTTTGGAACATAAGGGAGAGATACATTAATGCTGCTGCTGCTAGCGGAGTATCTGCAACAGTTCTACAAAGGCTTCGCGGTCTTCCAATACCTGACCCTGCGCGGGATCCTTGGTGTGCTGACCGCGTTGTCATTGTCGCTGTGGCTAGGGCCATGGATGATCCGCACCTTGCAGAATCGCCAGATCGGTCAGTCGGTGCGTAACGACGGGCCGCAATCGCACTTGTCCAAATCGGGCACGCCGACCATGGGTGGTGCGTTGATCCTTTCCGCAATCACCGTCAGCACGTTGCTGTGGGCCGACCTGGATAACCGTTACGTCTGGGTCGTGCTGTTGGTGACTCTGCTGTTCGGCGCGATTGGTTGGGTTGATGACTACCGCAAGGTGATCGAGAAGAACTCTCGTGGCCTGCCAAGTCGCTGGAAGTACTTCTGGCAATCGGTGTTTGGCCTGGGGGCAGCGATCTTCCTTTATATGACCGCACCAAGCGCGGTGGAAACCACCCTGATTCTTCCAATGCTGAAGGATTTCAGCATTCCCCTGGGCTTCGGTTTCATCGTCCTGACCTATTTCGTCATCGTCGGCTCGAGCAACGCGGTCAACCTGACCGATGGCCTCGACGGCCTGGCGATCATGCCGACGGTCATGGTCGGCGGCGCATTGGGGATCTTCTGCTACCTGTCGGGTAACGTGAAGTTCGCCGAATACCTGCTGATCCCTTATGTACCGGGCGCGGGTGAGCTGATTGTGTTCTGCGGCGCGTTGATCGGTGCCGGTCTGGGCTTTCTGTGGTTCAACACCTACCCGGCGCAAGTCTTCATGGGTGACGTCGGCGCACTGGCGTTGGGCGCGGCGCTGGGCACCATTGCGGTCATCGTCCGTCAGGAAATCGTCCTGTTCATCATGGGCGGTGTGTTCGTGATGGAAACCCTGTCAGTCGTCATTCAGGTTGCCTCTTTTAAGCTGACCGGTCGCCGTGTGTTCCGCATGGCACCAATTCACCACCACTTTGAACTCAAGGGCTGGCCCGAGCCGCGTGTGATTGTCCGTTTCTGGATCATCACCGTGATTCTGGTCCTGGTCGGCCTTGCCACCCTGAAGCTGAGGTAGAAACAAGTGTCTCTGATCGCTTCTGACCACTTCCGCATCGTTGTCGGCCTCGGCAAGAGCGGCATGTCCCTGGTTCGCTTCCTGGCGAATCGGGGCGTGTCGTTTGCTGTGGCTGATACGCGGGACAATCCACCGGAGCTGGCCACGCTACGCCGTGACTATCCGCACGTGGAAGTGCGTTGTGGCGAGCTGGACGTCGAGTTCCTGTGCCGCGCCGACGAGCTCTACGTGAGCCCGGGCCTGGCGCTGGCGACACCGGCACTGCAAGCCGCAGCGGCCCGTGGCGTGAAGCTTTCCGGTGATATCGAATTGTTCGCGCGTAACGCGAAGGCACCGATTATCGCCATCACCGGTTCCAACGCGAAAAGCACCGTCACCACGCTGGTCGGCGAAATGGCCGCAGCTGCCGGCAAACGCGTGGCGGTCGGCGGCAATCTCGGGACACCTGCGCTGGATCTGCTCAGTGACGATGTCGAGCTGTACGTGATGGAACTGTCGAGCTTCCAGCTTGAGACGACAGATCAACTCGGTGCTGAAGTCGCCACTGTATTGAACGTCAGCGAAGACCACATGGACCGTTACAGTGGTCTGCCGGCGTATCACTTGGCCAAGCATCGGATCTTCCGTGGCGCCCGGCAGGTGGTGGTCAATCGCCAGGATGCCTTGAGCCGTCCATTGATAGGCGAGGGCCTGCCGTGCTGGACCTTCGGTTTGAGCAAACCTGACTTCAAGGCTTTCGGTCTGCGCGAAGAGAACGGCGAGAAGTATCTGGCCTTCGAATTCCAGAACCTGATGCCGGTTCGCGAGCTGAAAATTCGTGGTGCCCACAATCAGTCCAATGCCCTGGCGGCGCTGGCCCTGGGTCATGCCGTTGGTCTGCCGTTCGACGCCATGCTGTCGAGCCTGCGCACCTTTGCCGGCCTCGAGCATCGCTGCCAATGGGTTCGCGACCTGAATGGCGTGAGCTACTACAACGATTCCAAAGCCACCAACGTTGGCGCTGCACTGGCCGCCATTGAAGGCTTGGGCGCAGACATTGCCGGCAAGTTGGTGCTGATCGCCGGCGGCGACGGCAAGGGTGCGGACTTCAAGGATTTGCGCGGTCCGGTCGCAGCCAACTGCCGTGCGGTGGTGCTGATGGGCCGTGACGCGGAGTTGATTGCCCAAGCGATCGGCGACGCGGTGCCGCTGATCCGCGTCAATTCGCTGAGCGAAGCCGTCGAACGCAGCCGGGCAGTCGCCGAGGCGGGCGACGCTGTGCTGCTGTCGCCGGCCTGCGCCAGTTTCGACATGTTCAAGAACTACGAAGAGCGTGGGCAGTTGTTCGCCCAGGCCGTGGAGGGCTTGGCATGAGTTTCGAAAATATCATCAAGCCGTACCCATCGCCGCTCATCACCGGTCGCGGTATCGACCTCGACTTCCCGATGCTCGCCGGCTGCCTGGCATTGATCGGCCTCGGGCTGGTCATGATCGCCTCGGCATCGACCGAAGTGGCGGCGGTGCAGTCGGGCAGTGCCCTGTACTACATGATTCGCCACCTTATTTACATCGTGCTGGGCCTTGGTGCCTGCGTCATCACCATGATGATTCCGATCGCCACCTGGCAACGCCTGGGCTGGCTGATGCTGCTTGGTGCGTTCGGTTTGCTGGTGATGGTGATCGTCCCGGGGATTGGCCGTGAAGTGAACGGTTCGATGCGCTGGATCGGCTTCAGTTTCTTCAACGTTCAGCCTTCCGAGATCGCCAAGGTATTCGTGGTGATCTACCTCGCCGGTTATCTGGTGCGTCGCCAGAAAGAAGTGCGTGAAAGCTGGATGGGCTTCTTCAAGCCATTCATCGTTCTGCTGCCAATGGCCGGCCTGTTGCTGATGGAACCGGACTTCGGTGCCACCGTTGTAATGATGGGCGCCGCGGCGGCGATGCTGTTTCTCGGCGGGGTCGGGCTGTTCCGTTTTTCCTTGATGGTTGTCCTGGCGGTCGCAGCGGTGGTGTTGTTGATTCAAGTGCAGCCGTATCGAATGGCGCGCCTGACCAACTTTGCCGATCCGTGGGCCGACCAGTTCGGCGCCGGCTACCAGTTGTCTCAAGCATTGATCGCTTTTGGTCGCGGCGAATGGCTGGGCGTTGGCCTGGGTAACAGCGTGCAAAAACAGTTCTACCTGCCGGAAGCCCACACCGACTTCGTGTTCTCAGTCCTGGCCGAAGAACTGGGTGCTGTGGGTTCGTTGTGCACGGTAGCGCTGTTCGTCTTTGTTTGTATTCGTGGCATGTACATCGGCTATTGGGCCGAGAAGGCCAAGCAATTCTTCGCTGCCTACGTCGCGTACGGTCTGTCGTTCCTGTGGATCGGTCAGTTCCTGATCAACATCGGGGTGAACGTCGGCCTGCTGCCGACCAAAGGCCTGACCCTGCCGTTCCTCAGTTATGGCGGCAGTTCGTTGGTGATCTGCGGTGCGTGTCTCGGCTTGTTGCTGCGCATCGAGTGGGAGAGTCGAACCCACCTGGGCAGTGAAGAGACGGAGTTCAACGAGAGTGACTTCGCCGAGGAGCCGACTCATGGGCGCTAATGTGCTGATCATGGCCGGCGGTACTGGCGGGCACGTATTCCCGGCGCTGGCCTGTGCTCGTGAGTTCCAGGCGCGCGGCTACACCGTGCATTGGTTGGGCACACCACGCGGGATCGAGAACGAGCTGGTGCCTGGCGCCGGCTTGCCACTGCACTTGATCAACGTGAGCGGGCTGCGCGGCAAGAGCAAATTGTCTCTGCTCAAGGCGCCGTTCGTGCTGCTCAAGGCCATCTGGCAGGCGCACAAGATCATTCGTCAGCTGCAGCCAGTCTGCGTCCTGGGTTTTGGCGGTTATGTGACCGGTCCCGGTGGTGTTGCGGCAAAACTGGCCGGCGTGCCGGTGATCGTTCACGAACAGAACGCCGTGGCCGGTACCGCCAATCGGCTGCTGGTGCCGTTGGCCGCCCGAGTCTGCGAAGCTTTCCCGGATACCTTCGGGGCATCGAACAGCCGCCGGACCACCGGTAACCCGGTGCGTACCGAGCTGTTCCTCGAAACACCGCGTCAGGCCCTGGCCGGACGCAAAGCTCGTTTGCTGATCCTCGGCGGAAGCCTGGGCGCAGAACCGTTGAACAAATTGCTGCCTGAAGCCCTGTCGCACGTCTCTATCGAGCTGCGTCCGGAAGTGTTTCATCAGGCCGGCAAAAATCACGATGAAGTGACTGCCGAACGCTATCGCGCCGCTGGCGTCGAGGCGCAGGTGCAGCCTTTCATCAAAGACATGGCCCAAGCCTATGGCTGGGCCGACCTGGTGGTTTGTCGCGCAGGCGCGCTGACCGTCAGTGAACTGGCTGCCGCCGGTCTGCCCTCGTTGCTGGTGCCATTGCCCCATGCGATTGATGATCACCAGACCCGCAATGCCGATTATTTGGCTCGTGAAGGCGCTGCCTTCCTGATGCCGCAAAGAACGACTGGCGCAGCGGATCTCGCTGCACGCCTGACAGAGGTTTTGATGCAACCGGAACGACTCAATAGCATGGCGAGCGCTGCTCGCCGACTGGCCAAGCCCAATGCCACTCGTAACGTGGTCGATATCTGCCTGGAGGTGGCCCATGGTTGAGAATCAGAAAGCCATGCCGCAACCGGAAATGCGCCGCATCCGTCGTATCCACTTCGTCGGTATCGGCGGTGTGGGCATGTGCGGGATTGCCGAAGTGTTGTTGAACCTGGGCTATGAAGTCTCCGGTTCCGACCTGAAAGCATCGCCAGTGACCGAGCGTCTCGAGTCCTTTGGTGCACAGATCTTTATCGGCCACCGCGCCGAAAACGCTGCGAGCGCCGATGTGCTGGTGGTCTCCAGTGCCGTGAACACCTCTAACCCGGAAGTCGCCACCGCGCTGGAACGCCGGATTCCGGTGGTGCCGCGTGCCGAAATGCTCGCCGAACTGATGCGCTATCGCCACGGGATCGCCGTGGCCGGTACCCACGGCAAAACCACCACCACCAGCCTGATCGCCTCGGTGTTTGCGGCCGGTGGCCTGGACCCTACCTTCGTCATCGGTGGCCGACTGAATGCAGCGGGCACCAATGCGCAGCTGGGCACCAGCCGTTATCTGATCGCTGAAGCTGACGAAAGCGATGCCAGCTTCCTGCACTTGCAGCCGCTGGTGGCGGTCGTCACCAACATCGACGCCGACCACATGGCGACCTACGACGGTGACTTCAACAAACTAAAGAAAACCTTCGTCGAGTTCCTGCACAACCTGCCGTTCTACGGTTTGGCTGTGGTGTGTCTGGATGATCCGGTGGTCCGCGAAATCCTGCCGCAAGTCAAACGTCCGACCGTCACCTACGGTTTCAGCGAAGACGCCGACGTGCGCGCCATCAGTGTGCGCCAGCAAGGCATGCTGACGTTCTTCACCGTGCTGCGTCCTGATCGCGAGCCGCTGGATGTTTCGGTGAACATGCCGGGCAACCACAACGTACTGAACTCGCTGGCAACCATCGCCATCGCCACCGACGAGGGCATCAGCGATGAAGCCATCGTTCAGGGCCTGTCGGGGTTCCAGGGCGTCGGTCGGCGCTTCCAGGTCTACGGCGAACTGCCAATAGACGGCGGCAGCGTGATGCTGGTCGATGACTACGGTCACCATCCCACCGAAGTCGCCGCCGTGATTAAAGCCGTGCGCGGTGGCTGGCCGGATCGGCGTCTGGTGATGGTTTACCAGCCGCACCGTTACAGCCGTACTCGCGACCTGTACGACGATTTCGTCAATGTGCTGGCCGATGCCAACGTCTTGTTGCTGATGGAAGTTTATCCGGCCGGCGAAGAGCCGATCCCGGGTGCCGACAGCCGCAAGCTGTGTAACAGCATCCGTCAGCGCGGTCAGCTGGACCCGATCTACATCGAGCGCGGTGTCGACCTAGCGCCGCTGGTCAAGCCGCTGCTGCGTGCCGGTGACATCCTGCTGTGCCAGGGCGCCGGTGATATCGGTGGTCTTGCACCGAAACTGTTGAAGAGTCCGCTATTCGCGGGTGCCGTTGCTGCTGCCGGTCAGGGGAAATCGAAATGACTGCTGCCTACGCCAACCTGTTCTCGACGATCGAGCCGAAAGACTTCGGCCGCGTCGCCGTACTGTTCGGTGGCAAAAGCGCCGAGCGTGAGGTGTCGCTGAAGTCCGGCAATGCGGTGCTCGATGCCCTGCAAAGCGCCGGTGTGGATGCCTTCGGTATCGATGTCGGCGATGACTTTCTGCAGCGTCTGCTGAACGAGAAGATCGATCGCGCCTTCATCATTCTCCACGGTCGTGGCGGTGAAGACGGCAGCATGCAGGGCTTGCTCGAATGCATGGGTATTCCTTACACCGGCAGCGGCATCCTCGCCTCGGCGCTGGCCATGGACAAGTTGCGGACCAAACAGGTCTGGCACAGCCTGGGTATTCCAACGCCGCGTCACGCCGTGCTGAGCAGCGAAGCCGATTGTATTTCTGCGGCGACGGAACTGGGCATGCCTTTGATCGTCAAACCGGCCCATGAAGGTTCAAGTATCGGTATGGCCAAAGTGAATTCTGCGTCCGAGTTGATCGACGCATGGAAATCGGCCAGTACCTACGATTCGCAAGTGTTGGTTGAGCAATGGATTCAAGGTCCGGAGTTCACCATCGCCACCCTGCGTGACCAGGTGTTGCCACCGATCGCCTTGGGCACGACCCACACTTTCTACGATTACGACGCCAAGTACGTGGCTTCCGATACCCAGTACCGGATCCCGTGTGGCCTGGATAGCGCCAAAGAACAAGAACTCATGGACCTCACGGCAAAAGCCTGTGAGGCGCTGGGTATCGCCGGTTGGGGACGGGCTGACGTGATGCAGGACGCCGATGGGCAGTTCTGGTTTCTGGAAGTCAACACCGCACCGGGTATGACCGACCACAGTCTGGTCCCAATGGCAGCCCGTGCTGCCGGCCTGGATTTCCAACAGTTGGTGTTGGCAATTCTGGCTGCAAGTGTTGAGCCGCGAGGTTAAGTCCATGCAAGGCGCCCAGCTACGTCATCCGCAACCCGCTCCCGGCCGCAAGCCGGTGCCGCGTGGTGCCAGCCGTATGGTGGCTAAAGAGCCGATGTCGGTGCGCCTGCCGAAAGCCAATTTTGGCTTCCTCAAGGCTTTGTTCTGGCCGGTGCTGTTGGTCGCATTGGGCTTTGGTACCTATGACGGTGCGCAGCGTTTGCTGCCGTATGCCGACCGGCCGATCACCAAGATCAACGTTCAGGGTGATTTGAGTTACATCAGCCAGCAAGCCGTGCAGCAGCGAATCGCCCCTTACGTGGCCTCGAGCTTCTTCACCATCGACCTGGAGAGCATGCGCACCGAGCTTGAAAAGATGCCATGGATCGCTCATGCCGAAGTGCGTCGCGTCTGGCCTGATCAAGTGGTGATTCGCCTGGAAGAGCAACTGCCTGTGGCCCGTTGGGGTGACGAAGCGCTGTTGAACAACCAGGGCGAAGCGTTCACCCCGCGGGAGCTGGCGAACTACGAACATTTGCCACAGTTGTTTGGTCCGCAGCGGGCCCAGCAGCAAGTGATGCAGCAGTATCAGGTGTTGAGTCAGATGCTCCGGCCCATGGGCTTTTCAATTGCCCGTCTGGAGTTGCGTGAACGTGGCAGCTGGTTTCTAACCACCGGCGCAGGCAGCGCTGGCCCAGGGATCGAACTGTTGTTAGGTCGCGGTTACCTGGTGGAAAAGATGCGCCGCTTCATTGCCATCTATGAAAAAACGCTGAAGGAACAGATTACGAACATTGCGCGCATCGATCTGCGCTATGCCAACGGCCTCGCCGTCGGCTGGCGGGAACCTGTAGCGCCCACGACGGGCCAACCCGCCGTCGCGAAGAATTAAGAAGAGGCAGGACCAATGGCTAATGTGCAAAGCGGGAAAATGATCGTCGGTCTGGATATCGGCACTTCCAAAGTGGTAGCGCTGGTGGGCGAGGTCTCGGCTGATGGCACGCTGGAAATCGTCGGCATCGGCACGCATCCATCCCGCGGCCTGAAGAAGGGCGTGGTGGTGAATATCGAATCCACCGTGCAGTCGATCCAGCGCGCTATCGAAGAAGCGCAACTGATGGCCGGTTGCCGCATTCACTCTGCGTTCGTCGGCGTGGCAGGCAATCATATTCGCAGCCTGAACTCCCACGGCATCGTGGCAATTCGTGATCGCGAAGTCAGCACTGCGGATCTGGAGCGGGTACTCGACGCGGCCCAGGCGGTGGCGATTCCGGCAGACCAGCGTGTCCTGCACACCCTGCCGCAAGATTACGTGATCGATAACCAGGAAGGCGTGCGTGAGCCTCTGGGCATGTCCGGCGTACGTCTGGAAGCCAAGGTCCACGTGGTCACCTGCGCCGTGAACGCCGCACAGAACATTGAAAAATGCGTGCGTCGTTGCGGTCTGGAAATCGACGACATCATTCTCGAGCAACTGGCTTCCGCCTATTCGGTGCTGACCGACGACGAGAAAGAGCTGGGCGTGTGCCTGGTCGACATCGGTGGTGGTACCACTGATATCGCGATCTTCACCGAAGGCGCGATTCGTCATACCGCGGTGATCCCGATTGCCGGTGATCAGGTGACCAACGACATCGCCATGGCGTTGCGCACTCCGACCCAGTACGCCGAAGAAATCAAGATTCGCTACGCCTGCGCCCTGGCCAAGCTGGCCGGTGCCGGTGAAACCATCAAGGTTCCAAGCGTCGGTGATCGTCCGCCGCGCGAACTGTCCCGTCAGGCACTGGCCGAAGTGGTCGAGCCGCGTTACGACGAGCTGTTCACGCTGATCCAGGCCGAGCTGCGTCGCAGTGGCTACGAAGACCTGATCCCGGCCGGCATCGTGCTGACCGGTGGTACTTCGAAGATGGAAGGCGCGGTTGAATTGGCCGAAGAGATTTTCCACATGCCGGTCCGCCTTGGCGTACCCCATGGCGTCAAAGGTCTCGACGATGTCGTGCGCAACCCGATTTATTCCACCGGTGTGGGCTTGCTGATGTACGGGCTGCAAAAACAGTCCGACGGCGTGTCCTTTTCCGGGATCAGCAGCAGCCGGGACAGTTACAGCAGTGAAGAGGCCAAGACACCACTGTTCGATCGTCTCAGAAGCTGGGTTCAGGGCAACTTCTAAAGAATTACAGCAAGACAGTTTCAAAGTGGCAGCAGTAGGCGAAAAAAACTAGAGAACTGAAAGGAGAGGGAAAATGTTCGAACTCGTAGACAACATCCCCGCTAGCCCGGTAATTAAAGTTATCGGTGTGGGCGGTGGCGGCGGCAACGCTGTCAATCATATGGTCAAGAGCAACATTGAAGGCGTGGAATTCATCTGCGCCAACACTGATGCCCAGGCGCTGAAAAGCATCGGCGCGCGGACCATCCTGCAACTGGGCACTGGCGTGACCAAAGGTCTGGGCGCTGGCGCCAATCCGGAAGTGGGCCGTCAGGCCGCTCTGGAAGACCGTGAGCGCATTGCCGAAGTGCTGCAGGGCACTAACATGGTGTTTATCACCACAGGCATGGGCGGTGGTACCGGTACCGGTGCTGCGCCAATCATTGCCGAAGTGGCCAAGGAAATGGGCATCCTCACCGTTGCGGTGGTGACGCGTCCGTTCCCGTTCGAAGGTCGCAAGCGTATGCAGATCGCCGATGAAGGCATCCGTCTGCTGTCCGAAAGTGTCGACTCGTTGATCACCATTCCCAACGAGAAGCTGCTGACCATCCTCGGTAAAGATGCAAGCCTTCTGTCGGCTTTTGCCAAGGCTGACGATGTATTGGCCGGTGCCGTTCGCGGTATCTCCGACATCATCAAACGTCCGGGCATGATCAACGTCGACTTCGCTGACGTGCGTACCGTGATGAGCGAAATGGGCATGGCGATGATGGGCACTGGCTGCGCCAGCGGTCCGAACCGTGCGCGTGAAGCGACTGAAGCGGCCATCCGCAACCCGTTGCTCGAAGACGTGAACCTGCAAGGTGCACGCGGCATCCTGGTGAATATCACCGCTGGTCCCGACCTGTCTCTGGGTGAGTACTCGGACGTTGGTAGCATCATCGAAGCCTTCGCTTCCGAGCACGCAATGGTCAAGGTCGGTACTGTTATCGATCCGGACATGCGCGACGAGCTGCATGTGACCGTGGTTGCCACAGGTCTGGGCGCAAAAATCGAGAAGCCTGTTAAGATCATTGACAATACCGTTCATACCTCCATGGCCGCTCAATCGCCAGCACCTTCGCGTCAGGAGATGCCGTCGGTGAACTACCGCGATCTGGACCGTCCAACCGTGATGCGCAACCAGGCTCAGGCCAGTGCTGCGACCGCGGCGAAGCTGAATCCGCAAGATGATCTGGACTATCTGGACATCCCGGCATTCCTGCGTCGTCAGGCCGATTGATGGAATGTATCAGGGGTATTAGGGTGATTGGTGTTCAGCAAAGGTCTGGTCTGCTATTATCGCCAGCCTTTGTTGATACCAGTTCGCAATTTGCGCTGAAGCGGCCCAAGCCATGATTAAACAACGCACCCTGAAAAATATTATCCGTGCCACAGGTGTAGGTCTGCACTCCGGGGAGAAGGTATACCTGACCCTCAAGCCTGCGCCTGTAGACACCGGCATTGTGTTTTGTCGTGCCGACCTGGACCCTGTGGTGCAGATTCCTGCTCGCGCGGAAAACGTTGGTGAAACCACTATGTCGACCACACTGGTCAGCGGTGACACCAAAGTGGATACGGTGGAGCACTTGCTCTCGGCCATGGCTGGCCTGGGCATCGATAACGCCTACGTCGAGCTCTCCGCGTCCGAAGTCCCGATCATGGATGGTAGCGCTGGACCCTTCGTATTCCTGATTCAATCTGCCGGCCTGGAAGAACAGGACGCAGCTAAAAAGTTCATCCGTATCCTGCGTGAAGTGACAGTGGAAGACGGCGACAAGCGCGCCACTTTCGTTCCTTTCGAAGGCTTCAAAGTGAGCTTTGAGATCGATTTCGATCACCCGGTGTTCCGTGACCGCATTCAAAGTGCCAGCGTGGATTTTTCCAGCACTTCGTTCGTAAAAGAAGTCAGCCGCGCCCGGACCTTTGGTTTCATGAGTGATATCGAGTACCTGCGCAAGCACAACCTCGCACTCGGCGGTAGCGTTGAAAACGCCATCGTGGTCGATGCGGATGGTGTACTGAACGAAGACGGCCTTCGCTATGAAGACGAATTCGTGAAGCACAAGATCCTCGATGCAATTGGTGACCTCTACCTGCTGGGCAATAGCCTGATAGGTGAGTTCCGTGGTTTCAAGTCGGGGCATGCACTGAACAACCAGCTTCTGCGCAAATTGATTGAGCAGAAAGATGCGTGGGAAGTCGTGACCTTCGAAGATGCCAGCACTGCACCGATCTCTTACATGCGTCCCGTTGCGGCCGTGTAAGTAATACTCTCTTTCTTTAGTTTTTAGAGGCTGCCTTCGGGTGGCCTTTTTTTATAGCTGCCGGAAAGTGGCTATCTCTATTTTTGGCGGCGCCTATCAGGACGCTATCGCGAGCTTGCTCGCGATGAGGTCGGTATTCACAACGTGGATTTCAGCCTGCCACCACCCGATTCCGCCCACTGTATTTGGCCTGATAGAGCGCTTTGTCGGCGGCGAAAACCAGTGTTTCCGGGCTTCCCTCGAGCGCGCCTGACCAGGTGCTGAGGCCGATGCTGACGGTGATGGGCGAGTCCTGCGCGTTGACGAGTTCATCTTGTTCAATGGCCGCGCGGATGTTCTCGGCAATGCGCGCCGCGCCGTCGCCTTCAGTTTCCGGCAGCACCACGGCAAACTCTTCGCCGCCATAGCGGGCAGCCAGATCGCCAGGGCGGCGTATATTGCTTTTGATCACTCTTGCCACGGCAGTCAGGGCTTCGTCGCCAAGTTGATGGCCGTGTTTATCGTTGAAGGCCTTGAAGTGGTCGACATCGATCATCAGCAGTGACAATGCGTGGCCCGAACGTTGGGCTCGGGCCCATTCGAGGTTGAGTGTCTGGTCCAGGGTTCTGCGGTTGGCCAGCCCCGTCAAACCGTCGGTTGCCGCCAGTTGCTCCAGCTCCTGCTCGGCACTGTGCCGGCGTCGCAATTCGAGGCACAGTAGCCAGGTCAGCCAGAGCAGGCCGATGCACAGCACGCCAGTGGCAAAGCTTGTCAGCACCGCTGTGCGCTTCCAAGAGGCAAATACCTCGTCGGTCGAGAGCGCTACCACAACGATTAACGGCAAATTGCCGACCCTGGAAAAGGTGTAAAGCCGCTGTTTGCGATCGCGGCTCGACACACTGCTGAAGCTGCCATTGCCTTCACGCAGAATGCGCATGAAGTTAGGCCGGTTGCTGAAGTCCTTGCCGATCAGGTCATCGGCCAGTAACGGTTCCTGGGCGAGTAGAAAACCGTCGGTGCTGATCAGATTGACCGAGCTGTCACGGTCGATACTCAAACTCCGGAACAGCTGATTGAAGTAGCTCAGGCGCATGGCCGCTTCGGCGACACCCAGGAACTCGCCGGTTTGCGACGAGATGCGGCGGCTGAAACTGATGCGCCAGTCGTGATCACCGCGTCTGGCCCGGAATGGCCGGCTGATAAACATCCCGCTATCAGGATTTTGTACGTGGGACTGGAAGTATTCGCGGTCGGCGAAGTTTCCCGTCCGCGGTTCGACTGACGCCGAGTCGGCGAGCACATCGCCGTGTTTATCGAGTAACAGAATATCGCCCTTATGAGGGGCGGCGATTGCTCGATCGAACAACACCAGATGGCGTATTTGCGGGGAAACCAGCGTGAGGTCTGTGCGCTGCGAAGCAGAGATCAATCCCTGCAAGGACAGGTCATAGAGCTCGACATTGTGCAGCACGTCGGCGTCGATCAACTGCACGATATTGGAGGCAGCGCGGGTCGCGGACAGTTGGGCACTGGCATGTTCGCGGATCAGCAGAAAGGTCACGATACTCAGAATGGCGATCACCGTCAGCGAACTGCCAACAATCAGAATCCACTCCGGCTGGCTGGCGGGGGACGGGCGCAGGGATGTCGCACTACTCACACTCATGGTTCTGACTTCTGCTGTCTGGACGGTATTAAAGGTGTTGCAAGGGAAGCGGGCAGAGTGACAGAGACCGGTTGCTTCTATAACGCCTGTATAAATCCCGGGCATAAAAAAGGCCAGCAAAACGTGCTGGCCTTTTGCTTGTCCAAGCTTAGAACACATTCAGCGGGTAATCGACGATCACCCGGTATTCATCGGTGTCTTGGACCCTTTCGACGAAAGCTTTGGTTGAGTCGTCTATTGCGTAGGTGTTTGGGCGATAGTTGCAAAAAATGCAATGAATAGAGGGGTGAACTTGAGTGAAAAGCTAGCGTGAGGTAGAACTCACGTGATCGCTAACGGCAGTTACTTTTTGTGAAAGCCCACGTGTTTCCGATTAGGGGAGACGAAGCGGTTCGGGTGTTTTACACAACGAAAAAAAGCCGCTGATAGCAGCGGCTTTGAAGACAGCTTCTCAGGGGAAGAGCCCTGAAGAGTGTCGAGGGAAACGGATCAGTAGTGCTGATCAGCTGTCTTTTTCAGCCCGCGGTTGCGGCTGATTGGCTGATGTTTGCTGGGGCTGCGCAGCGTTTTGTGCTTTGGCGGTCATTTCGTCCCGGGACGTCTCGTAGGCGTCGGTACGCGCGGCGTTTTGCGCGACGAAGGCTGGCGACTCTGAAGCCATGGCGAATGGCGAGAGGAACAAAGAGGACAAAACGAAAGCGCTGGCAATACCCATAGTGTTGGACATCTTGAAGACCTTCTTGCAGAGCAAGTGATAGTTGGTGCGGCAAAAGTAACGGTCTTGAGCCTTGGGAAAAAGAGCGGATTGCATAAAGGACTTTTGCGTTCAAAGTAATAGTTGCGCGATTCCCGTGGCGAGGGAGCTTGCTCCCGCTGGGTCGCGAAGCGGGCCTAAATCCTGCAACCTCTTTCTTTCAGATGTACCAGGTTGACTGGTTTACGACTGCTTCGCAGCCGATCGGGGGCAAGCCCCCTCGCCACAAAAAGCGCGACAGATCTAACGATCTCAAACGGGCAGATAGATCCCGAAGGTATTCATCCCGCCGTCACTGCGCACAAACACATCGCCGCCATGCATCAGCGCAATGGCCTTGACGATGGCCAGACCCAGGCCGTGGTTGGCGCCGCTGTTGCTGCGTGAGGCATCGACCCGATAGAAGCGTTCGAACAACCGCGACAGGTGCTCGCTGGCGATCGCTTCGCCGGGGTTAGCGACGCCGATGGCGACCTGGTGTTCTTGTACGTCGATTTGTACGCGGATGACCTGCCCGGGCGCGGTGTGTTGCACCGCATTGTTCAGCAAATTGATCAGTGCCCGACGCAGATGAGCTTTCTCGATCTGCACATGGGCGTCGCCGCTGACTTCGACTTTCACCTGTGCGTCTTCAAGGATGAAGTCCAGGTAATCCAGGGTGGTGGCGACTTCATCTGCCAGCGACGTGGAGGTGAGCATGGTGGCTTTGCTGCCCTGATCGGCGCTGGCCAGAAACAGCATGTCATTGATGATCGACCTCAGTCGCTCAAGCTCTTCGAGGTTTGATTGCAGGACTTCGAAGTAGTGCTCGGCCGAACGCCCGCGAGTCAGCGCGACCTGGGTCTGGCCGATCAGGTTGGTCAGCGGCGAACGCAGTTCATGGGCCACGTCGGCATTGAACGATTCAAGACGTGAATAGGCTTGTTCCACCCGCCCCAGGGTCGAGTTGAAGGCGCCGACGAATTGATTGAGCTCTGGCGGCAACGGTGACAGTTGCAGGCGTCCGGAGAGCCGCGGCGGGGCCAGGCGCTGAGCTTCCTGCGAGAGTTTGATCAACGGTTTCAAACCGATCCGCGCCACCCAGTAACCCAAGGCTGAAGCGAGTAATACACCGATGATCGCCAGGCTGATCAGGGCGGTCAGCAAGCGATGCTGAGTCTCGAAAAAGGTCTGCGTGTCGATGCCAATCAGAAAGCGTAGCGGCGGTCGTTGATCTTTAGCCGGCAGTTGGCTGACCAGCACTTTTAGCGGATACGGATGGTCTGGTAGGGTCAGGTCGCGCTTACCCAACGGCCCTTGGGCGAAGGCGCGGATTTGCGCATCCGGGGCGCCATATTCATAACCGGCGTCACCGCTGACGACCCAGAACCGGATGCGTTTGTCTTCTTCGCTGAGCAGATTAAGCTTGGCGTTGATCTTTACCCAATGCTCGGGTGTGCCGTAGCGATTGAGGGCGGATTCGAGCACGCTGTAACGCGCATCCAGCTCCGCTTCGGGCAGCAGGCCCAGGCCTTTATCGACTTGTTGATAAAGCGCCCAGCCAATCAGCAGGAATACCAGCAAAGCCACCAGGGTGAACATGCCGCTCAGGCGTAACGCAATGGAGTTAGACACCGCGGCTCTCCAGCACATAGCCCATGCCGCGAATGGTGTGCAGCAGTTTCTCTTCGAACGGCCCGTCGAGCTTGGCCCGCAGGCGTTTGATCGCAACTTCGACGACATTCGCGTCGCTGTCGAAATTGATGTCCCAGACCATCTCTGCAATGGCGGTTTTCGAGAGGATTTCGCCATGGCGCCGGGCCAGCACGCTGAGCAGCGAAAACTCCTTGGCGGTCAGGTCTAGCCGAGTACCGGCCCGGCTGGCCTTGCGGCTGATCAAATCTATCCACAGGTCGGCGATGCTGATCTGCACGGGTTCATGACCGCCGCTGCGGCGGGTCAACGCTTGCAGGCGCGCGACCAGTTCAAGGAAGGAAAAGGGTTTACCCAAATAGTCATCGGCACCGTCGCGCAGGCCCTTGATTCGGTCTTCGACGCGCTCGCGGGCGGTGAGCATGATCACCGGGGTTTGTTTGCGCGCACGCAAGGCGCGCAACACGCCAAAGCCGTCGAGACCCGGCAGCATCACATCCAGCACGATCACCGCATAGTCGCTTTCCAGCGCCAGGTGCAGACCTTCGACACCATCGCGGGCCAGGTCCACGGTGTAGCCTTGTTCGGTCAAACCACGGTGCAGGTAATCCGCGGTTTTTTCTTCGTCTTCAATAATCAGAACGCGCATGGCCCCGCCTCAGTAAGTGGTCGCCAGCCCCGGGGCTGGTTTGGGCCGGTGAAATAGCCGCTCAAGCCACAAGTATATGACCGGAGTGGTGAACAGGGTCAGCGCCTGGCTTACCAGCAGCCCGCCAACCACGGCGATCCCCAGCGGCTGGCGCAGTTCGGCGCCGGTGCCATAACCGAGCATCAGCGGCAAGGCGCCGAGCAACGCGGCGAGGGTGGTCATCATGATGGGCCTGAATCGGGTGAGACAGGCCTGGTAGATGGCTTCTTCCGGCGTCAGCCCACCCTTGCGCTGGGCGTCGAGGGCGAAGTCGATCATCAGAATGCCGTTCTTCTTGACGATCCCGATCAGCAGCACCAGGCCGATCAACGCCATGACCGAGAAGTCCTGACCGCAGATCCACAGCATCAGCAGGGCGCCAAGACCGGCCGATGGCAGGGTCGAGATGATCGTCAGTGGGTGCACGAAGCTTTCATAGAGCACACCGAGAATGATGTAGACCGCCACCAGCGCTGCCAGAATTAACCATGGTTGGCTGGCCAGCGAACTTTGGAACGCCTGGGCTGCGCCCTGGAAATTGCCGATAATCGAGGCGGGCACACCGATCTCGTTCTTCGCCTGGTTGAGCATGATCACCGCATCGCCCAACGCCACGCCGGGCGCAAGGTTGAACGACAGGTTGGCGGCCGGGAACATCCCGTCATGAGCAATGGACAGCGGCCCGACGGTGGGCGGATCGACCTTGGCCAGCGCCGACAACGGGACCATTTCGCCACTGAGGGGCGAACGCAAGTAGAAGTAATTCAGGCTTTCGGCCTTGCCGCGCTGCTTGGCATCGAGTTCGAGGATTACGTTGTATTGGTTGGTCTCGGTCTGGTATTCGTTGACCTGACGCTGGCCAAACGCATCGTAAAGCGCTTGGTCGACATCGGTGGCATTCAGACCGAAACGTGCTGCCGCGCTGCGGTCGATGCTGATGTGGGTAATGCTGCCGCCCAGTTGCAAGTCGTTGGAAACATCACGGAACGCCGGGTTGGCCCGCAGTTTTTCCGTCAGGCGCTGGGTCCAGGTATTCAGGGTCGGTCCGTCGTTGCTCTTGAGCACGTATTGGTATTGGCTGCGACTCGGCCCGGAGCTGAGGTTGATGTCCTGGCCGGCCCGCAGGTAGAGGACGATCCCCGGAACCTTGGCCAGTTGTGTACGGATCCGGTCGATGAACTGGCTGGCGTCGACGTCGCGTTGGTTGCGGTCTTTCAAGGCGATCCAGAAGCGGCCGTTGGCGATAGTCTGGTTGCTGCCGCTCACGCCAACGGAATGGGAGAAGATCTGAACCGCCGGATCGGCACCAACGATTTTCGCCAGCGCCAAGTGTTTAGCTACCATGTCCGGGTAGGACACATCAGCCGCCGCTTCACTGGTCCCGAGCACGAAACCGGTGTCCTGCACCGGAAAAAAACCTTTGGGAATGATCACGTAACCGACGATCGCCATGGCGAACGTCAGGCCGAAAATCCCGAGCATCAACCGTTGGTGGGCGAGGGCGCGACGCAGGCCTTTTTCGTAGCGCGCCAGCAGTCGTTCGCCGAAGCCGGGTTTGGTATGGGCATTGTGTACCGGGGATCGCATGAACAGCGCGGCCAAGGTTGGTGCCAGGGTCAACGACACCACCACCGAAATCAAAATGGTCGAGGTCGCGGTCAGGGCGAACTCCTTGAACAGCCGGCCGACCACACCGCCCATGAACAGCAACGGGATAAACGCTGCCACCAGCGAGAAGCTGATGGAGACCACCGTAAACCCGATCTCGCCGGCGCCCTTGATCGCTGCCTCGCGCATGCCGTCGCCGGCCTCGAGGTGGCGATGAATGTTCTCCACCACCACGATCGCATCGTCCACCACAAAGCCCACGGAGATCACGATCGCCACCAGGGTCAGGTTGTTCAGGCTGAAACCCATCGCGTACATCAGCGCGAAACTGGCGATCAGCGACACGCCAAGCACGCTGGAAACAATCATCGTCGCCGACCATTGGCGCAGGAACAGCGCCATTACGGCGATCACCAGCAACACGGCGATCAGCAAGGTTATTTCCACCTCATGCAACGAGGCGCGGATGGTCTTGGTCCGGTCCGACAGCACCATCACTTGCACCGTGGCCGGAAGCATCGCTTGCAGACGCGGCAGTTCAGCCTGGATGCGGTCGACGGTCTCGACGATGTTGGCGCCGGGCTGACGAAAAATCACCAGGTTCAACCCTGGTTCATCACCGGACCAGGCCTGAACGTAGGCGTTTTCCGAGCCGTTGATCACCCGCGCGACATCTTTAAGGTGGACCGGTGCGCCGTCCTTGTAGGAGACGATCAACTGCCCATACTCCTCGGGGTGAAACAGCTGGTCGTTGGTCGACAGCGTGGAAATGCTCGACGGGCCGTACAGCGCACCCTTGGCCAGATTCAAGCTAGCCTGCTGTAGGGCTACCCGGATATCGGCCAGGGTCAGACCGATGGCCGCCAGTCTGTCCGGCGCGACCTGGACGCGGATGGCCGGGCGTTGCTGGCCAGTGATGTAGATCTGACCGACACCGTCGATCTGGCTGAGCTGCCGCGCCAGCAGGGTTTCCACATAGTCGCTGAGTTCGGTACTGGGCATCTGCGTCGAGCTGATGGCGAGGATCAGAACCGGGCTGTCGGCCGGGTTGAGTTTCCTCCAGGTCGGCAGGCTCGGCATGTCTTTGGGCAGCTTGCCGGAGGCGGTATTGATCGCCGCCTGAACTTCCTGAGCGGCAGTATCGATGCTTTTATTGAGGGTGAACTGCAGCGTCAGGTTGGTAGAGCCCAAGGCACTGCTGGACGTCATTTGGGTCATGCCGGGGATGGCGCTGAACTGGACTTCCAGCGGCGTGGCCACCGAGGAAGCCATGGTGTCCGGGCTGGCGCCAGGCAACTGCGCGGTGACCTGGATAGTCGGGAATTCCGCTTCCGGCAACGGCGCGATGGGCAGTCGCGGGAAGGCGATCAGCCCCAGCAGTACCAGAGCAAATGTCAGCAGAAGGGTAGAGACCGGGTGGTCGATGCACCAGGCCGAAACCGAGCCATGGCCCTTCATGGTTGCGGCTCCGTTTTCGCTGTTTGAACGGTCTGTGGTGAGTCACTGAGTACCTGGATACGCGAACCGGCCTTAAGCCGCGATTGGCCATCGCTCACCAGCACATCACCGGCCTGTACGCCTTTGATGATGTTCAGGCCAGTGTCCTGATAGACCATTTGCACGGGCACCACCTCCACTTTGTCGGCGTTGACCCGGTAGACGAAGTGCTGATCGAGCCCACGCTGCACTACGGTCGGCGGTACCACCAAGGCATCTTTGTCGAGGGCGGTCTGGATCTTGATGGTCACCAATTGCCCCGGCCAGAGCTTTTGCCCGGCGTTGCTGAATTCGGCCTTGGCGCGGATGGTGCCGGTGTTGGCGTTGATCTGGTTGTCGATCAGGGTCAGGTGACCTGCGCCGAGCAGATCGCCGGTTGCGCCGTCGGTGTCGGCACCCAAATAAGCGTTGACCTGGGCCTGGGTCTGGGCGCTGATCAGTCCTTGCAGGGTTGGCAGCATGTGTTGCGGCAGGGAGAACTCGACCGCAATCGGGTCGATCTGAGTCACCGAGAACAAGCCCTGTGTATCGCTCATGCGCAGGAAATTGCCTTCGTCGACCGTGCGAATGCCGACCCGGCCGGTGACCGGGGAGTGAATCTGCGTGTAGGAGAGTTGAACTTGCGCGGCGTCGATAGCGGCCTGGTTGCCCTGCGCGGTGGCTTTCAACTGATTGACCAGTGCCTGTTGCTGATCGTAGGTCTGCTTGGAAACGCCATCGTCGACGCTCAGCAACTTGTAACGCTTGAGATTGACCTCGGCCACTTGCAGCTGCGCCTGGTTTTGCCCCAACTGAGCACGGGCCTGATCAAGGTTGGCGCGGATCGTGCGGTCGTCGAGGGTGGCCAGTAGATCACCGCTTTTTACCAACTGACCTTCCTTGACCCACAGTTTGGTCAGAATGCCGTCGATCTGCGGCCGGATGATGACGCTGTGCAACGACAACACCGAGCCGATGCCGCTGACATAGCGCGGTACGTCCCTCTGTTCGACGCTGATCACTCGCACGGGGATCGCGGTCGGCGCCGCCAGTTGGGTCGCGGTGGGCCTGGTCAAAAACAAGACAACCACTGCGGCCAGAGCGATCAGCAACGCTGCGAACAACACCGTTTTATTCTGAATACGCATGCTTGTAGGACGCCAGAGCAAAGTCATTGAAGGATTGGCCAGTATCAATGACTTACTTTACCCCTCAAACCCGGTCAGCAAAGTGACTGCTAACTGACAGCAATGTCAGTAATGGCTGACCATTCGTTCGGTGCGCAGGTTAAAGATCGCAGGCGCACAGGTATACTGCCGACTTATACGGCCGTCACCCTGGCCTGATCCACTTTTTGCACCCCCGGAGCTTCCATGAATTCCCGTACACAACCGCCTGTTTCTGACGCCACGAGCGACGAGCAGGCTGACCTGCAAAACAGCGTCGAC
The DNA here is from genome assembly GCF_048515765.1 of Pseudomonas sp. H11T01. Taxonomy (NCBI): domain Bacteria; kingdom Pseudomonadati; phylum Pseudomonadota; class Gammaproteobacteria; order Pseudomonadales; family Pseudomonadaceae; genus Pseudomonas; species Pseudomonas sp. H11T01. The sequence continues at coordinate 32,521 of NZ_JBLYED010000042.1, forward strand.
TCCAGCGCAGAGAGCGAAGACAAAGCCGCTATCCCCGCGTTCAAGTTCCCGTTCAAACCGGGTGAGCTTGCCGCGGCGAAGAACGCCAATCAGCCGTGGTACAAAAACGGCGCCAAGAACGGCCACACCAAAACCCCAGGCGCAGCGCCTCCCGGCACCCGTCGTTCGATGGGCAAGCGCTGATCTGCGCAGCTTTATCTGACCTTCCCCTGTGGGACAGTAATAAACCTGTCCCACTTCCAGGCTTACTCCTACAACAAAGACTGATCCTTCCTGTAGAGGGCGGGCGGCCATTCGTTGAAAGTTCGTTGTCCGTTCACGCCGACCATGCCAAGACGCAGTCATTTTGAGATCGGCTGATCACTTGCATGGTGCCTCTCGAACCCTCTATGGGCAGCGGAGGGCGTTGCGGGCTCCATTGATCTTTCTCGAAGGATGCCGCGATGAAGTTTGGAAAAACGTTAACAACCCTGCTTTTGTCCATGACGGTGGGAGGTCTGTGCTTCCCAGCCCTCGCGGGAGAAAAAAAGCGGACCGAAATCCGTTTTGGGGTCGAGGCGCTGGTCCCGCCCTTCGAAAGCCGCAATGCCCTGGGTGAACTGGTCGGACTGAATATTGAGTTGGGCAACGCCCTATGTGCCGAACTCGAAGCTCGCTGTGTCTGGATTGATCAGGATTACGAAACCAACATTGCAGCGCTCGAGGCCGGACGTTTTGACGCGATCATGCCGATGTCGGCCACGCCACTGCGCCGGCAGAGAATCGACTTTACCGAGAATTTGTACCCGCTCAGCAATCGTCTCGTTACTCTCAAAGACGCAGGTTTACTGCCTGACGCGCAATCGCTCAAAGGCAAACGTGTCGGGGTATTGGCCGGTACTAGCCGGGAAGCTTATGTGCGAGCCAGGTGGGAACCTGCCGGGGTAGTCGTTCAGAGTTTCAAGCTCAATACCGAGTTGGTTGACAGTCTTCTGTCTGGCGATATCGATGCGACGCTGCAAGACGCCATTGAAATTTCCGCCGCGTTACTGGATACGCCCCAAGGCCATGCTTTCGGTTTTTCCGGGCCGGTGATTATCGACGAACTTCTAGGTAGTGGCGTGGCAATTGGGGTACGCAAGACAGATCCTGACCTGCGTGATTCCTTGAATAAAGCCCTTACGCGACTTAAACAAAATGGCAAGTACGACCCCATCATCAAGCATTATCTGTCTGAGTCCTCAGGCTCATCGACTGTTGCCGGGAGCGGTCCTGAGCCCGTCATGACAAATTCTCTGCAGTACAGCCTCGGGGAAAAAGGTCAGCCGTTTTCGACAGCCGTGCGGGTCGGCGAGACGCTTTATCTCTCCGGGGTTCTTGGCGTCGGTGCCAACGACAAACTGGTACCAGGGGGAGTTCGCGCAGAAATGACCCAGACCATGAACACTCTGCGTGAGGTGCTCGAGCGCAATGGCTCCTCCCTTGATCAAGTGGCGAAGTGCACGGTCATACTTGCCGATATCAACGACTTCTCCGCGATGAATGACGTGTACGTCAGATATTTTCCTGCCGATCGACTTCCCGCCCGCACCACATTCTCTGCCAATAAACTGGTGCTCAACGCGCGCGTCGAAGTTGAATGCCTGGCCGTTATCAAACGGTAGGTTCACGCTCTCCAAATCTGTGGAACTACGATGAAGATACTAACGATGCTGGCGATGACGGTCCTGCTCAACGTCATCAGCCTCTCTGCCCACGCCGCCAATGTGCTGGTGGTGTTATCCGATGCCGCGCAACTTGACTTGAAGGACGGCAAGGTCACCCAGACTGGCTTTTTTTTCAACGAGTTGATGCAACCGGTGAAACTGCTTCTCGATGCGGGCCATACGGTAACGTTCGCGACCCCCCAGGGCAAAGCGCCCAGCCTGGATCAAGGCTCTGTCAACAAGTCCTACTTCAACAACGATATTGACGCCTTTAATGCGCACAAGGCATTGCTGGACCGGCTCAAGATCACTTCGCCAGGCGAGTCGCCAGTGATCAGCCTGTCCCGCGTAGAGCAAATGGGTTACGAGCGCTTTGATGCACTGTATATCCCCGGCGGCCGTGCGCCGATGCAGGACCTCACTCATAGCCCGCTGTTGGGCAAGCTGCTGGCGAGCTTCCATGCCGAGGGCAAGCCTACTGCGCTGGTGTGCCATGGACCTGCCGCGTTGCTCTCGGCGTTGCCTGATGCTGAAGGGTTTGTCGGTCAACTGGAGTCGGCAGGACGCGTAAACGCACGCCCTGACTGGATTTATGCAGGGTACAAGATGACTGTCATGAGTAATGTGGAAGAGCGAATGGCTGAAGGTCGCCTCGGCGGGGGAAAAATGAAGTTCTTCCCGCAGACGGCTCTTGAGCAGGCGGGTGGGCTATACAGCAGCAATGTTGTGCCCTGGACGGCCAATATGGTGGTCGATCGCGAACTTATTACCGGTCAGAACCCCGCTTCGACGCTAGCGGTAGGCAATGAACTGTTGAAGCGCCTGAAATAATACCAGCCTATTGTTCTTCGCAAATCGGACCGTTCCCACTCTCCCGCAGAGCGTGGGAACGATCCGTGTATGGAGCCACTCCCTAGGCCGCCCGCAACGAAATAAACGCATAATTCACCAGCTCCGCAGTCCCCACCTGCGCCCCGGCTGCCCGCACTTGCTCGGCGATATCTTCCCCGGAAACATGGAACAGCCACTCGCTGGCCGAACTCAGCGATGGTTGTGCTTCAGCCTGCTCAATGGCCGTGGCGAACGCCCTCATGTCCGGCAGGTACGCGGTAAAACCGTCGCCCTTGAGCGCGGTGGTGCGAATGCCCAACCGTTCGCAGATGGCTTCCTTGGTCTGGATGTCGTCCCGGTCAGCCTGGCGCGAACGCTGGATCAAGCCGGCCAGTTCCTGATCGACCAACTCACCGCCGACAATCAGGTCCGGTCCTGTTTCCCAGGATTCTGGCGGGCAGTCCTTGGCGGCTGGTTGGAGTGGGATATGCGGATTAATTTCCATGGGGTATATGCGGCAAACCAACGGCCGGCGCTCATAGATCCGGCAGAGCTGGTCTTCGTCAAGATTCCGGCAGGGGCCGACGTTATACGCCGCGAAAGTGATCGCCACATACGCCTGGGTCGCACCGCTGGGTACCACGCAGGAACGTCGCTCGGCATGCTCGCGTTGCTGCAACGGCAGGCCGAGGCCATTACCGAGAAAGCCTTCCACCAGTATGATCACATTGCCACCATCCGCCGCCCACTGCCGGGCTTCGGCGAGGGTCAGCGGGACGTGGTGGTCGGTGCAGCACTTGCCGCAACCTACACAGGAAAACGTTGTATTCATTGGATGGACGGCCGCAATTGATAGGCGAGAGCGGTGACGGGAAATATCCTTAGGGTCACTGCAAAGGCCTGTCTGGGAGCAAGTTATGTGCCAGTCAACGCGCTTGCCCGCGAATGGCGGCGTTACAGGGGAACGAGTTCTCTGCGGATTAATCGCATGCCCACGCGTTCATAGAGTCGCCGCGCTCGCTGGTTGTCTTCCAGCACCTTCAGGTCAACAAAGCCTTCCCGGCGCTGCTGAAACACGTTGAACGCATGCAACAGCAACGCGTGCCCAAGCCCTTGGCCCCGAGCCCTCGGATGCACCACCAGATCTTTGATATAGGCGCTTGTCCAGCACTGGGCGACGCCGACAATTCCTTGATCATCCACGGCGATAAAACACAGCGCCGGGTCATATTCGGCATCGGTTTCAAAACACTCGCGCCAGATATCCAGCGCAGGCACCTGTCCGCCGCCCTGTTGATAACCGAGTTCCATCAGCCCATGAACCGCCTCGGCAAGCTGCGGACGGTAATGGGGCAGGCTGATGCCGGTCGGCCAGACGACAGCTGGCACAACCTCAGTGAGGTCTCGTCGCAACAGCAGGCAGTAGTTCTCGGCCATGGCTCAATTTCCCTGAGCCGCGACAGCTTTGGCGGCTTCGATCAGGCACCGGGTCAGCTCCGGCGAGGAAAATTTGGTCAGCACCGCGTTGGCCCCGGCCAGACGGGCTTTTTCGCTGTTCATCGCGCTGTCCAGCGAGGTATGCAGCAGCACGTAGAGGTGGGCGAAGTCCGGAGTTTCGCGCAGGGTGCGGGTGAAGGCGTAACCGTCCATCTCCGACATCTCGATGTCCGAGACGATCAGATTGATCTGCTGGTCGGTGCCCTGCAGATCCAGCAGGCAGTCGATGGCTTCCCTGGCGCTGCGCGCGGTGTGGCATTGCAGGCCGAGGTTGCGCAGGGTGTGCACCGATTGTTGCAACGCCACTTGGCTGTCATCGACCACCAGAATCCTGGCGTTGCCCAGCACTTCGGCGTCTTCCATGCTCAATTCGGTCGGCGCCATTTCGATCTGCGCCGGGGCGATTGAGTGGATGACTTTCTCGATATCCAATACTTGCACCAGGGCGCCGTCGACCGAGGTCACGCCGGTGATGTACGACCTGACGCCGCCGGAGCCAAAGGGCGGCGGGCGGATATCGGTGGTCAGGCAATGCACGATTTTGCTCACGGCCTGAACATGCAGGCCCTGCTTGGAGCGGCTGATGTCGGTGACGATCAGGCAGCCGCCATCCGGGTCGACCAGCGGCTTTTCGCCAATCGCCCGGCTCAGGTCGATCACCGACAACGAGGCGCCGCGCAGGGTGGCGATGCCTTTGACGTGCGGGTGCGACTCCGGGAGCTTGGTCAGCAGCGGGCAGGGGATGATTTCACTGACTTTCAACAGGTTGATCGCCATCAGCTTGCCGCTGCGCAAGGTAAACAGCAGAAGCGAGAGTGAATCTGCGCGGGCTTTGGTGGAGGACATAAAAACCTTCTGTGGATAAGGTGGTTCGCGGTCATGGGGCCGTGAACAGCTATCGATGACGGGTTATCGACTTGTTGGGGGATGGCTTTAGGGGTAATCCCCGCTTTCCAGACCGACGCGAATCCCTGTGGCGAGGGAGCTTGCTCCCGCTGGAGCGCGCAGCGGTCCTAAAATCGGCCACCGTGTTTCAATAGTCGGATAGCGTTATCCGTTTTACGACTGCTGCGCAGCCGAGCGGGAGCAAGCTCCCTCGCCACAGGGGACCGGATCACTTCATCCCCAACCGCTTGGCCATCCTTCCAAGATTCGCCCTGTCCAGGCCTAACTCACGGGCGGCGCTTGCCCAGTTGTTCTGGTGTCGCTCAAGGCTGGCGTTGATCAACTGACGCTGGTAATTCTCGGTGGCCAGGCGCAGATCCCCGGCGGCGTCGGGCAACACTACAGGGGTGGTGGCAGGTTCTGGTAACGGCGCCTGTTCGGTGACATTTGGCAAATCCAGATCCGCCGCGCTGAGGCTGAGAATCTTCGGGCGCTCACGGCAATTGCCCAGTGCCTTCAGTGCGCTACGGCCTATCAAGTGCTCGAGTTCACGGACATTGCCCGGCCAGGCATAAGCCAGCAGTGCCGCCTGAGCATCGCTGGTCAGGCGCAGGCTGTTGAGGCCCATGCGCGAGCGGTTTTGCTCCAGGAAGAAGCCGCTGAGCAGTAGCACATCACGGCCGCGATCGCGCAGCGCCGGCACCAGCAACGGATAAACACTGAGGCGATGATAAAAGTCGGCCCGGTATCGGCCACTGCGCACTTCTTCAGCCAGATCGCGGTTGGTCGCAGCGATCAACCGCACATCGACCTGATGCTCTTTGTCCGAGCCTAAGCGTTGCAACTGACCGCTTTGCAGCACCCGCAGCAACTTGGCCTGCACGGTCAGCGACAGCTCGCCGACTTCATCGAGAAACAGCGTGCCGCCATTGGCCAGTTCGAACTTGCCGCGACGGTCGTTCATGGCGCCGGTGAACGCACCGCGCACATGGCCGAACAGTTCGCTTTCCACCAGGGTGTCCGGCAGGGCGGCGCAGTTGAGGCTGATGATCGGTTTGTCGGCCCGCGGTGAAGCCGCGTGAATAGCCTGGGCCACCAGCTCTTTACCGACCCCGGTTTCGCCGGTGATCAACACCGTCAGGTCGCTGCCGCCCACCAGATTGATTTCTTCCATCAAGCGTTTATGGTTTTTGCTTTGGCCGATCATTTCGCGGTTTTGCTGGCCGCTGGCTTGGCGGTAAACCTCAGCGCGCTGATGTTCGTCTTCGACGCGCAAGGCCAGCCGCTCAATGCGCTCGGCAGCGTTGACCGTCGCTGCGGCAAGGCTGGCGAAGGCCTCCAGAGCGTCCAGTTCGATCGGTTCGAAACGCTGCGGGTCCAGCGCATCGAGGGTCAGCAGGCCCCAGGGGCGTTCGTCGATAAACAGCGGGCAACCCATGCAGTCGTGGACTTCCAAGTGTTCGTCGAGACCGTCCACCAACCCGTCATAAGGGTCCGGCAACTCGCTGTCGCTGGCGAAACGGGTCGGTCCATGACTGCTGAGCAAGGCCTCGAAGCGCGGATGTTCGCTGACCTTGAAACGTCGGCCCAGGGTGTCCGGGCTCAGGCCGTCCACCGCCAGGGGCACCAGCCATTCGCCGTCGAGGCGCAGCAGGGCAGCGGCATCACAGGGCAGCAGCGCGCGCATGGCTTCGAGCAGACGTCGATAGCGCTCGCCCTCCGGCAGTTCGCGGGACAGGTCGGAGACCAGCGGGAGCAGGGCGGTGAGCAGTGATTTTGCAGTCATATTGACTCCAAGTAGTCTCTATGACTATAAATCAGCCATTGTCTATATGACTACGTATTTCTTAAGCTATTGATTTATATAGTTTTAATTGTTGGCATGGATACTGATAGATAAAGGGTAATCAGCTGGAAACCAAAAAGCTCAGGAGTTGCCCTTATGCTTAGCGTTCAAGACCGTGCCATCGTCAAATCGACCGTCCCGCTGCTGGAAAGCGGTGGCGAAGCGTTGATCACTCATTTCTATCGCATGATGCTCTCCGAATACCCGGAAGTTCGTCCGTTGTTCAACCAGGCCCACCAGAGCAGCGGCGATCAGCCTCGTGCGCTGGCCAACGGCGTGTTGATGTATGCGCGGCATATCGACCAGCTGGACCAATTGGGCGACCTGGTGGCGAAGATCATCAACAAGCACGTCGCCCTGCAAATCTTGCCTGAGCACTACCCGATCGTCGGCAGCTGCCTGCTGCGGGCCATCTCTGAAGTGCTCGGCAGCGAGATTGCCACCCCTCAAGTGATGAGCGCCTGGGGCGCGGCCTATAACCAGTTGGCCGACATCCTGATCGGTGCCGAAACCGCGATCTACGACCAGAAAGCCGAAGCTCCAGGCGGCTGGCGCGGGGAGCGGGAATTCAAACTGGTGGCGCGGGTCGAGGAGAGCTCGGAAATCACCTCGTTCTACTTCGAACCGGCGGACAAAGGCCCGATCCTCGCGGCAGAACCCGGCCAGTACATCGGCATGAAACTGATCCTTGAGGGCGAAGAGATTCGTCGCAACTATTCGCTGTCGGCCCTGGCTGACGCCGGTCAGTACCGCATCAGCGTCAAGCGCGAAGCCGGCGGCCGTGCTTCGAACTTCCTGCATGACCAGATGCATGTCGGCGCGAGCATCATGCTGTTTCCGCCGGCCGGCGAGTTCACGCTGACCGCCAGCGACAAACCGCTGGTGCTGATCAGCGGCGGTGTGGGCATCACGCCGACCTTGCCAATGCTTGAAGCTGCGCTGGCGACCAAACGTGCAGTGCACTTTATTCATTGCGCGCGTAACGGTGGTGTTCACGCCTTCCGTGATTGGGTCGATGCGCTGGCCGAGCGTCATCCGCAACTCAAGCGCTTCTACTGCTACGCCGAAGATGACGGCGTCAGCCCGGCGGCGGATCAGGTCGGGTTGTTGAGTCAGGATCAATTGGCGCAGTGGTTGCCAGAACAGCGTGATCTGGACGCTTACTTCCTCGGTCCAAAAGGCTTTATGGGCGCAATCAAGCGTCACCTCAAAGCGTTGGGCGTTCCGGAGAAGCAAAGCCGTTACGAGTTCTTCGGCCCGGCTGCGGCGCTGGAGTAAGTCCTCCCTGCGGTGAGTCAGACTCACCGCGTCGTTCCTTTCGCGAGCAAGCCCGCTCCCACATTAGAGCCGCGTCGTGCACATTATTTGTGTCTGGATGCGGTCTAGTGTGGGAGCGGGCTTGCTCGCGATGAGGACATCAGCTTCGACGCAGATTCTGACTCAGCCACACCTGTTTAATCCCCCGTTAATTCCCCTGCCGTTAATTCCCTCCTGTTAAAACCACCGAACGCGCCCGCGTACGCTACCGGTCAGCGTGTAAACTTGTGGGCATACGACTATCACCACTTTGGCAAAGGGATACGGGATGAGTGACGAAATAATGCGTTTGGGACGTGAGCGACGGTTTCTGGTCTTGCTCGGTGTGATCTGCCTGGCGCTGATCGGCGGTGCGCTGTACATGCAAGTGGTGTTGGGCGAAGCGCCATGCCCGCTGTGCATCCTGCAACGCTATGCCTTGTTGCTGATCGCGATCTTCGCCTTCATCGGCGCGGCGATGCGCACCCGAAGCAGCATTACCGTGCTCGAAGTGCTGGTGGTGCTCAGCGCCATTGCGGGCACTGCAGTCGCCGGGTATCACGTGTACATCCAGTTCTACCCGGCGGTCAGTTGCGGGATCGACGTCCTGCAGCCGATTGTCGATGGCTTGCCGCTGGCTTCGATTTTCCCGCTGGGCTTTCAGGTCGACGGTTTCTGCGAGACGCCGTACCCGCCGGTGCTGGGCTTATCCCTGGCGCAGTGGGCGTTGGTGGCCTTTGTATTGACCGTCGTGCTGGTGCCGCTGGGCATTTCCCGCAACCGCAAGAACCTGCGCTAAGGCCATCTGCCGCAACGCTGGATAACACAAAAACGCCCCGGTCCTCCTTGAGAGGGTCGGGGCGTTTTGCGTTTCAGAGGTTCGGAAAAAGAACATGATTTCGCTCAAGAATAAGTGCGGCACATGTGCGACATGTTGTCACACAAGGGGTGTGGCAAGACATTTCAAATGACGATGTCGGAGCTGCGCGACACCCTGAATTCATCCCCTCAGAGCGACTAAATTGCCAAAGGCCATAAAGCCCCATCAGGCAGATTTAACAGGCTCCCGCAAAATGCCGGAGGCCTTGTTTAGAGAGGCTTCGGGGCTGATTACGATACCACTGCGGTAAGCGAAGCTGTCCAAAGTGAGGGTAGTAAGCCTACGTTTTTTAGGGTTCTTGTTGAGAATGAAACGCGATACGATTGTTGAATCCAGCAATAATCGTTATCGATTGTTGCTGGATTCGATAAAAATTATTTCGGGATGAGACATGGTTTATAAAACGTTACATATCTACAATCGCCCGCACTGAAATTCCGGCGCTGCTCATTCCTGAGCATACGAGGGCGGTCGAGGGGCGGTTTGAACGCACCATGCGACTCCCGGTGTCGGCAACCTTTCCAACTATCCGCACCAAATGGAATTGGTCTGTAACAAGGCCTTTGACCACGAAATCGAATAAGAACACACCGCTGGCCCAGGATTTGTCGATCAGCGTTTAGCGCGACGGGCAGGCCCTTATTCAATTGAAGAAAAAATGCCAACCCTTGGCAGGGTGAAGTGTTGGCGATCAAAACCCAACTGCATTGCGCAAGCTGCTTTAGAGGTCGTGAGATGAGTAAAAACAGGTACCCCAGATTCTTAGGCTTCTTGCCTCTGCTCGGCACGTTGTTGCTGAGTGGTTGCAACATGACCTTGCTCGATCCCAAGGGCCAGGTCGGCCTGGACGAGCGAAACCTGATCATCACCGCAACGCTGCTGATGCTGTTGGTTGTAGTGCCGGTTATCGCCATGACCTTCGCGTTCGCCTGGAAATACCGCGCTTCCAATAAGGATGCCGTCTACGCGCCGAAGTGGTCGCACTCCACCAAGGTCGAAATCGCGGTATGGGCTGTTCCAGTGCTCATCATCATTGCCCTGGGCTACGTCACCTACAAGTCGACCCTCGCGCTGGACCCTTATCGTCCGCTGGAATCCGACGTCAAGCCGATCACCATCGAAGTGGTCTCCATGGACTGGAAGTGGCTGTTCATCTACCCAGAGCAAGGCATCGCCACCGTCAACAAGCTCGTGTTCCCGGCCAACACGCCGGTTAACTTCCGTATCACTTCCGACACCGTGATGAACTCGTTCTTCATCCCGGGCCTGGGCGGCCAGATCTACGCGATGGCGGGCATGCAGACCAAGCTGCACCTGATTGCCAACCAGAACGCTGAATTCGACGGTATCTCCGCCAACTACAGCGGCGCGGGTTTCACCGGTATGAAGTTCAAAGCTATCGCCACTTCTCAGGCGGATTTCGATGCCTGGGTCAGTGATGTCAAGAAGGCACCTAAACAGCTTGAAAAAGCTGAATACGAAGCCCTTTCCAAACCAAGCCAGAACAACCCTGTAGAGCTCTACTCCTCGTTCACGCCAAACCTGTTCCAGACCATCATCGACAAGTATGAAGGCATGAATCCGGGCAAGCCGATGCACCACGAGAAGAACGAGAAGGAAGTGGCCGGTATGGAAGGGATGGACATGAGTTCGCATTCAGCTGCCGGGGCAGAGGAGTAAACGATGTTTGGTAAATTAAGTTGGGAAGCGGTCCCGTTCCACGAGCCGATTGTGATGGTGACCATCGCCATGATCGCGCTCGGCGGTCTGGCGGTGTTCGCTGCAATCACCTATTTCAAGAAGTGGACCTATCTGTGGTCCGAGTGGCTGACTTCCGTCGACCACAAGAAAATCGGCGTGATGTACATCGTCGTTGCCATGATCATGCTGCTGCGTGGTTTTGCCGACGCCGTCATGATGCGCTCCCAGTTGGCCCTGGCCACTGAGGGTTCCCCTGGCTACTTGCCGCCTGAACACTATGACCAGATCTTCACCGCTCACGGTGTGATCATGATCATCTTCATGGCGATGCCATTCTTCACCGGCCTGATGAACCTCGTCGTGCCGCTGCAGATCGGCGCGCGTGACGTTGCCTACCCGTTCCTGAACTCCTTGAGCTTCTGGCTGCTGGTATCCGGCGTGGTGCTGGTGAACGTGTCCCTGGGTGTCGGCGAATTCGCCCGTACCGGTTGGGTTGCGTATCCACCGCTGTCGGAACTGGGCTACAGCCCGGGCGTGGGTGTTGATTACTACATCTGGGCCCTACAGCTATCGGGACTGGGGACGACGCTAACGGGGGTCAACTTCCTGGCCACCGTGCTGAAAATGCGTACCCCGGGCATGAAACTGATGGACATGCCGATCTTCACCTGGACCTGCACCTGGGCCAACGTTCTGATCGTCGCTTCCTTCCCGATCCTGACCGCTACTCTGGCTTTGCTGACGCTTGACCGTTACATGGATTTCCACATTTTCACCAATGAACTTGGTGGCAATCCGATGATGTACGTCAACCTGTTCTGGGCCTGGGGTCACCCTGAGGTTTACATCCTGATTCTGCCAGCGTTCGGGATCTTCTCCGAAGTCATCTCGACCTTCTCCGGCAAGCGTCTGTTTGGCCACCACTCGATGATCTACGCCAGTGGCGCGATCTCGATCCTGGGCTTCATGGTCTGGCTGCACCACTTCTTCACCATGGGGTCGGGTGCCAACGTCAACGCCTTCTTCGGCCTGGCGACGATGCTGATCTCGATTCCGACGGGGGTGAAGCTATTCAACTGGCTGTTCACCATCTACCGTGGACGTCTGCGTATCACCAGCCAGGTGCTGTGGACCCTGGGCTTCATGGTGACTTTCGCCATCGGCGGCATGACCGGCGTACTGCTGGCCATCCCGGGTGCTGACTATGTACTGCATAACAGCCTGTTCGTGATCGCTCACTTCCACAACGTGATCATCGGCGGCGCGGTATTCGGTTACATCGCTGGTTTCAGCTTCTACTTCCCTAAAGCGTTCGGCTTCAAGCTGCACGAAGGTTGGGGCAAGGCAGCGTTCTGGTTCTGGATCTCGGGCTTCTTCGTCGCCTTCATGCCGCTCTATGTACTGGGCTTCATGGGCATGACCCGTCGTCTGAACAGCACCACCAACCCTGAGTGGACGCCTTACCTGCACGTCGCGATGGCCGGTGCGGTGTTGATCGCCATCGGTATTGCCTGCCAGCTGATCCAGATCTACGTTAGCGTGCGTGATCGCAAGCAGAACATGTGCGAAGCCGGCGACCCGTGGAATGCTCACACTCTGGAATGGTCGACTTCCTCGCCACCGCCGTTCTACAACTTCGCTGTACTGCCGAAAGCCGAAGGCATCGACCCGTTCACCGAAGCCAAGGAAAACGGTACTGCGTACAAGGCACCTGGCCGCTACCAGCCGATCCACATGCCGAACAACACCGCGACCGGTCTGGTCATGGGTGCTCTGTTGACCGTGTTTGGTTTCGCGATGATCTGGCACATCTGGTGGATGGCTATCTTCGGTCTGGCCGGTACGGTGATCTACTTCGTTATCCACGCTGCCCGTGATGACCAGGGCTACATGGTGCCGGTTGAAACAATCGAGCGCATCGAAGCCGAGCAGCACAAGCGTCTGGTAGCGGCCAAAGCGATTCCGGCCACCGCCACCCGTGTTGAAACCTCGTTGGAACAGGCTTAAACCATGTCGAACTTAGTGACCAATGCTGGACACGCCCATGGTCATGACCATGGGCACGATGACCATCACCACGACTCGGGCGAGATGACCGTATTCGGTTTCTGGCTCTACCTGATGACCGACTGCATTCTGTTTGCGTCGATCTTCGCGGTGTACGCGGTACTGGTAAATAACGTAGCCGGTGGCCCGTCGGGCCACGACATCTTCGAACTGCCGTACGTGCTGGGCGAAACTGCCTGCCTGTTGCTCAGCTCGATCACCTACGGCTTCGCCATGCTGGCGTTGTTCAAGGGCAAGAAGACTCAAGTGCTGGGCTGGTTGGCGATTACCTTCCTGTTCGGTCTGGGCTTCATCGGCATGGAGATCAACGAGTTCCACAAGCTGATCTCCGAAGGCTTCGGTCCTAACCGCAGCGGCTTCCTGTCCGGGTTCTTCACCCTGGTCGGGACCCACGGTCTGCACGTGACCAGCGGTCTGATCTGGATGGCGATCATGATGTATCAGGTCAACAAACATGGCCTGACGTCGACCAACAAAACCCGTTTGAGCTGCCTGAGCCTGTTCTGGCACTTCCTGGACGTTGTGTGGATCTGCGTCTTCACCGTTGTTTACTTGATGGGGACTCTGTAATGGCTAATGCAGCTCACTCACACAATGGCCACGATAGCCACGACGACAGCCACGGCAGCGTCAAGTCCTACGCCATCGGCTTCATCTTGTCGGTGATCCTGACCGTCATTCCTTTCGGCCTGGTGATGTACCCGTCCCTGCCGAAAGCCTTGACCCTGTGGATCGTGCTGGCCTTCGCGGTGATCCAGGTGCTTGTTCACCTGGTTTACTTCCTCCACCTGGACCGTTCCAGTGCCCAGCGTAATAACGTGATCGCGTTTATCTTCGCAGCCCTGGTCATCGTCCTGTTGGTAGGCCTGTCGCTGTGGATCATGCTCAGCATCCACACCAACATGATGGCGCACTGAGGAAAGTCCGGATGTCCTTTAAGCACTTTATCCAAATCACCAAACCGGGGATCATTTTCGGTAACGTGCTTTCTGTGGCAGGCGGGTTCTTCCTGGCGTCGAAAGGGCATGTCGACATCGCCCTGTTCCTGGCCGCAATGATTGGCACGTCCTTGGTGGTCGCCTCCGGTTGCGTGTTCAACAACTGCATCGACCGCGACATCGACCTGAAGATGGAACGCACGAAAAACCGCGTGCTGGTCCAGGGCCTCATCTCCCTGAAACTGGCACTGGTTTACGCGACCGTCCTCGGTATCGCCGGCGTGGTCACGCTTTACCGCGTGGCTAATCCTTTGGCGGCGCTGTTCGCGGTGATCGGTTTCGTCATCTACGTCGGCTTCTACAGTCTGTATCTCAAGCGCAAGTCGGTTCACGGCACGCTGGTGGGCAGTCTGTCGGGGGCGATGCCGCCGGTGATCGGCTACGTGGCCGTGAGCAACAGCTTCGACATGGCTGCACTGACGCTGCTGGTGATGTTCAGCCTGTGGCAGATGCCGCATTCCTACGCCATTGCGATCTTCCGCTTCAACGATTACCTGGCCGCATCGATTCCGGTGCTGCCAGTGAAGCGCGGAATTGAGGTGGCCAAGCGGCACATCCTGCTCTACATCCTGGCCTTCCTCGTGGCGACCTTGATGTTGACCTTCAGCGGCTACGCCGGCATGAGCTACCTCGCCGTCGCTGCCGCAATGGGCATGTACTGGCTGTACATGGCCTGGACCGGCTACAAGGCCGTGGATGATCGGGTCTGGGCGCGCAAGCTGTTCGTCTTCTCGATCTTCACCATCACCGCCCTGAGCGTGATGATGTCCCTGGACTTCAAAGTGCCGAGTGAGTTGCTGCTGACTTACGCGCCTTAAGGTTTTGCGGTTGTACAAAAAAGCCCCCGCCTTCGAGAGAAGCGCGGGGCTTTTTATTGCGCACGATTTACCGGTGGGAGCCGGGCTTGCTCGCGATGGCGGCCTGATAGCCGACCAATCTCTTGCAGGTGTACATATCCATTCCTGCGGTAACGGCCACTTATGGTTTCGCCCTTACGGCCAGCCCTTTCAAGGTCTTCGTTTAAACTCCCCCAAAACTCCAGTCAGGGTGACGAAAACGATGTGGGCAGAGGTTCTAGCGCGGTTTGAAAAAAAGGCACCGGCCAGTGTCATGGTCAAGTTGGCT